>JALYJV010000109.1 GCA_030775105.1 Pseudomonadota bacterium
GCCGGATAGCTGCTGAACGAGCCATCAACGCCTTTCATCATGTAGGCCCACTCGTCGCCGGAAAAACCAACGTTCATGAAGGGCTCGTTGAATAGCTCGAACATGACCGCCGGCTGATTCCTGAATACTTTCGAGACCGAGGTCCAGAACGCCAGCGAGTTGTCGCGATTGGCCATTTGCGTCTGCAGCATCGGGCAGGTCTTGCCAGGTGCGGTCCAATGCAGATCCACGATGACGTAGAGGCCGGCCGCCGTGGCTTGCGCAACCTGCTCGATCACCGCTTTCTGATAGTTGCCACCCGGATCAGGGTTGCGGCGCTTGCCGTCCGTGTCGGTGCAGGTGTAGCCGAGCCACGAAGCTTCGTTCAAGGGGAAGCGCACCGTGTTGACCTTCCAGGCCTTGATTGCAGACCATCTCGGGCCGCTCGCCTGGCCGGCCTGGGCGCCGGATGGATCAGCCGGGCTCCAGCCTTGAATGGCGACGAACTCGAAGCCGCTGATGTTGACGCCTCGCAGTTGCACGGCAGCGCCATTGGCATCGATGAACCGATTGCCGCGCGTGCGTATCGACAATGGAAGCGCCGCAGCCGGCTCAGGCTTCACCAGGGCGATCGGCGCGGCCGTCGTCGTCGACGCATAAGCCGGGATCGGCAGCCCGATCATCAGGGTGAAAATATAACTATATGTAGCAGCGCATTTTTTCATCGCGGGACCTTCAAGGTTTCGAAGCGGTGTCTGAACGCACGACGACCGCCTGAAGGTGTCCGCCTGTGCTGGATAAAGACCGCATTTTGTCGCGCGAAACAGCTGCCAGGTCTGTTGGATAGCGAACAGAGCGTCACTGGTAAATAAGTAAGAAATGCGCGTCTCGATAAATCAATGTGCGATAGCGCACGGTCCTTCCCCCCCCCCCAACATCAAAATCCTTTGGCACGAGCAAATGAAGCCGGGCGATAACGGTCATTTGGGGCTGAAACGGAAGGAGAGTCGCTAGAGTGTCAACGTCTACAAAGGCAAGGCCGCCACTTGTACCCACGCCGAAGTTCGCCACAGGCATTTCGGGGTTCGACGAGCTGAGTCTCGGTGGGTTGCCGAGAAACAGAGTGACTTTGATCAAGGGCTGCCCAGGATCAGGCAAGACCGTGTTTGCATTGCAGTGCCTGGTCAACGCAACGATGCAGAAGCAGACGGGCATTTTTGTTGCGTTTGAGGAAAAATCGAAGCAAATCATCGCCGATGCCTCCGGCTTCGAATGGGACATCCTCGCGCTGGCCAGAAAAGACATCTTCTTCATGGACGCGCAGCTGTCGCCAGAAGTGGTTCGCTCGGGCGAGTTCGACCTGACTGGCATGCTGGCCATGCTCAAGGCGAAGAAGGAGGCGATGGGCGCGCAGTGGATTGTCTTCGACGGCATCGACGTGTTGCTCACCCTGTTGCACGATCCCGTTGCCGAGATGCGCGAGATCTATCGCATCCGCGATTGGATCGCCGACAACACGCTGGACGTAGCAATCATTACGGCGAAGAGCGATCGCCATGTCGACGGCAATGGCTTGATCAGCACCCGCTACGGCTTCATGCAGTTCATGGTGGATTGCGTGATCCATCTGGATCGTCGCCTTGAGCACGGCGTGGCATTGCACCGGGTCCAGATCAGCAAGTACCGCGGTTCGGACTTCATCGCCGGTGAATTTCCGGTGAGCTTCAGCCGCCGCGGCATCGATGTCGACGCGCCTGAACCCGCTGAGATCCGTCAGATTGCGACGGACGAGAGGATCAGTGCCGGCTTTGAGCGGCTCGATACGATGCTGGGCGGTGGCTTGTTTCGCGGCAGCAGCACGCTGATCACCGGTGTGCCCGGCACCTCGAAAACCACACTCTCCGGCACATTCGCCGAGGCGGCCTGCAAGCGCGGCGAACGCACCTTGTTCGTCAGCTACGACGAAGGGGTCGATCGCATCGTCAGCAATCTGACCTCGGTCGGCATTGATCTAGCCCCCCACATCAAGAGCGGTCTTCTGAAAATGTACTCGGGCCGTACGG
The DNA here is from genome assembly GCA_030775105.1 of Pseudomonadota bacterium. Taxonomy (GTDB): domain Bacteria; phylum Pseudomonadota; class Gammaproteobacteria; order Nevskiales; family Nevskiaceae; genus Solimonas. The sequence goes on from JALYJV010000109.1 coordinate 2,043, forward strand.
AATCCGTCGGCGCCGAAGATCACATGATCAAGCTCAAGTCGCTGATCCGTGAACATCAACCACGCTGTCTGGTGATCGACCCGCTGTCGGCCATTGCCAAATCGGGCGGGCTGGACAGCGCGCGCGCTGTCGCCAATCGTTTCATCTACCTCGCCAAGGCGGAGCACATCACTGTCATGGTGACGGCGATCATCAATGGTGCAGAACCGGAATCCGAGTCCACCGATCTGCAGATTTCGACGATCGCGGATACCTGGATTCATCTTTCCTATCTGGTTCGCAACGGCGAACGCAATCGCGCGCTGACCGTTATCAAGTCGCGCGGGACCTGGCATTCCAATCAGGTCCGCGAACTGGTCCTGAACGAAACCGGCCCGACGCTGGTCGACGTCTTCACCGCCGGCGGTGAAGTCCTGATGGGTACACTGCGTTGGGAAAAGGAAGATGCGGAGCGCACTCAGGTGATACAGCGCCGCGCAGACTTCGACCTCAAACGCGCTGCCCTGCAGCTCACTGAGGCCGATACCCGCGCGCGCATAGCGGCGCTCGAGCATGAACTGGAGAAGCAACGAGTGGATCTTGAGGCCTTCTCCAGGGTCAACGACGCCCGCAACCTCTCCACCAGTGATCGCGAGCGCGAACTGCGCCGCATCCGCAACGCGGATGTCGGATCAACGAGCGTACTGGTTGCCGGCGAACGTCGGGATGGTCACGCGACCCATGGGACCACTACACCGCCAAAACGCAGGAATGGCAAGACGGAGGGCCGACATGAGCGCTAGAAAGAAGACAGCGCCTGCGTCGATCCCGACGACGAAGCCGCCTGTGAAGATGTGTCTCTACATTGCCGAGAACGCGCCAAATTCGATGGCCGCCGTCGCCAATCTCGAGCAGATTTGCAACGAGCACCTGAAAGATGCCTTCACCCTGGAAATCGTCGACGTGATGACAGACCCGCTGCGCGCGCTGGCCGACGGCATCGTCGTCACCCCCAGCCTGGCAAAAATCTCTCCGTTACCCGCGACGAAGATCGTCGGCAATCTCAGTGACAGGACAGGTGTTCTGCGCGCATTGGGTATCCGCGCATGACTAAGCGCACGAGTGACTGGCACCTGCTGGACTGCAGCGGTCGTCGAGTCGAGGAGGCCACAGCATGACGCGCCTCAGTGAAGATCTGGCCGAACCGCCGAACCCGCACAAACAGGGCAAGCGCCGCTATGACAAGGTGATTCTCCGTCTGGTGCGCAACCGCGATGAGTGGCGTGCAATCGACGCAGGTGAGATTGACGCAATCGTTGACAGTGTCAGCGGCAAGGCCATTCTGTTGCCGGACGCGCAGTTGGCGCTACTGCAGCGCGGAAGCTTTGCGCATGGCCGACTCGCGCCGTCATCCGAGCCGACCTGGGAATGGCAACAGGATGCTGCGCATCGCTTTCTTGCGCCGGACAGTGGCCGGTTCTGCGAACAGCCCATCAATGGCAAAGCACTCTGGGATCTGGCCATCAATACTGTGGGTGAGACCAGCTGGCAAGCTCACCGTCAGCAGCTGGAGTGGCGAGCTGCCTTCAGTGACCTCGAAATCAGCTGTATCGACTGGCAAGGCACCCTGCACTATTTCAGCCTCGACGGCGAGCCGGTTCATGACGCTGCGGGTCAATTCATCGGCTATCGCGGCATCACCCGCGAGATCACCGAACGCAAGCAATTGGAAATTGGCTCTCTGGACCCCGCGCGTGCAGCCATTCATGCACTGGATGCGCTGCCCCATCCGACCAGCGTGCTCGATGCGGACGGCACGGTGCTGATCGCCAATCAGAGCTGGCGCACTGACTCCGGCACTCGCACCGGCATCAGCGTCGGCGTGGGTTCCAGCTTTCTTGCTGCCTGCGCCGACGCTGACGACGAGACGCAGGTCGATGCGACGGCGATTTCCGCGGGCCTGCGGCAGATCATCGCCGGTACGCGCACCCACTTTCAGTACCCTGTAAGCCGTGCAACGGCCAGCGGACGCGCTGCACTCACGCTCCGTATCTGCGGCATCTCGGAGATCGGCAGTGCCGCTCGCGCCGTGGTGTCTTTGGAGGACTCCAGTGAACACAGACACGCAGAGCAACTGCTGCAGCTCGAACGTGACGTGGCGCGCGGACTTCTGGCGGCGAGCAGCGCCGATGTCGGCCTCGTCTCCACGATGCAGACACTTTGCGAAACGATGCGCTGGGATTGCGGGCGCTATTTCCGCCTGGACACGGACGCTGGCCTGTTGCGCTTCGAGTCCGGCTGGGGCCGCAAAGACGCCATCGTCGAGCTGTTTCTGGAGCAGTCACGAACCCTTGCATTTCGTCCAGGCGCGGGTCTCGCGGGGCGCGCCTTTGCCTCGGCGCAACCACTGTGGACTGCCGCGGCAGCGAGCGGCAAGGATGCCTCCGTGCTGCCTCCCGAAACCGGCGATAGCGGTTCCTTTGTCCTTCCGGTGACTTTCGACGGTCGAACAACCGGCGTGATGGCGTTCTCAGCCGAGAACGTACGCGAGCCAGATGAGCGCATGCTGCAGTCCATGCATGCGATCGCAACCATGCTGGGTCGCTTTCTGCAGAGTCAACTGGCGACGGAAGCACTACGCGCGAGCGAAGCGCGGTTCCGCAGACTGACGGCAATTTCATCCGATTGGTTCTGGGAGCAGGACCAGGCGTTCCGCTTCGTCCGGATCAGCCAGAACGGCCTCGACGAATCCCACCCTGCGCTTGGAAAGACATTGTGGGAGCTGCCGGCGATGGCGAGCGGGATATGCTGGCATGAGCTCAAGGCGCATGTCGCCGCTCGCTGGTCGTTCTGCGACTTCGAGTATGCAGTCGCCTCTGAAGAGGGGCAGCTCCGCTACTACAGCATCAGCGGGGAACCGGTCTACAGCGAATCGGGCGAGTTCACCGGGTACTGCGGCACTGGGCTGGATATCACGCGGCGCAAGCGAGCTCAGATCGCGCTGCAGGAATCGGCGCTCACGGCATCACGGTAAACGAGCTGGCGGTGAACGAGACAAAGCCTGGATTGAAAATGCCGATCGCACCGGTTGTGGCGCCCGCAGGGACCGTCACTTTGACCTGCGTATCGCTGATCACGTTGATGCTCGCATCATGGGCATTACCGACCCACGCCGAGTTCAAACCGGTGAAGCCACGACCGTTCACTGTGACCACGGTGCCAAGCTTGCCAGACGCCGGTGAGAAGTTGTCAATGTAAGGCTGCGTGTAGCTGGCTGTACCCGTGGTGACGGTGAAAGGCGTTGCGGTGAACGACGTGTAGCCTGGGTTGAAAATGCCGATCGCGCCGGTAGTCGCACCGGCAGGGATTGTTACCTTGAGCTGCGTATCACTGACAACCGTCACGCCGGCATTGTGTGCTGCACCTGCCCATGCCGCGTTGACCCCGGTGAATCCGGAACCGGTCAAGGTCACGACCGTTCCCACCGCACCGGATGCCGGCGAGAAACTCTGGATATATGGCTGCGTGTAGCTGGGTATGCTTGCGGTTTTACTACCGCTGATCGTAATCGTCGCTGCGCTCGGTGAGCCCAGGGTCGCGCCACCGGTGGTACTCCACAGCTTGACCGTGAAGCTGCGGGTGCCGGTAAACGGCGTGGTCTTCCTGATCGGAATCGTGATGCTTTGAGCCTGGCTGGCGCCTTTCGCCCAACGCAGGGTGCCCGCAGTACGACTGTACTCGTAGCCCGCCCTGGCACTGCCGTTTGCCGTGACGTAGGCCACGCTGACTGCCGCCGCAGTGCTGCCGTTGCGTTTGACGGTCACTTTCACCGAGCCGGCACTCTGCGTGACGGTGTAGCTCGCCGCAGCCATCGCCAGCGATGCGACAGTCGACCCTCCACTGCCATTGATGGTCACCGTGGCTGTGGCGGGCGATGCCAGCGTTGCGCCGCCGGTCGCGTTCGACAGTTTGATGCTGAACGCGCGCGCACCGGAGAATGGTGTTGCAGTGGGGATTGCGACCGTGAACGTGCGGGTTGACGTATCACCACCGCCCCAGTTGATGGTGCCGCTCTTCGAGGTGTAATCGCGCCCGGCCATGGCGGCGCCATCCACTGTCGCGTAGCTCACGCTGACTGCACCTGACGAACCACCGGTGCGAATCAGCGACACCATCAACGATCCTGCGGATTGCGCGACGGTGTAGCTGGACGCGGATATCTTGAGCGCGCCTGCGTTGGTCGCAACCGCACTGCCCTTGATCGTGACAGTGGCTGTACTCGGCGTGCCGAGCGATGCCCCGCTGCCCGGGCTCGAAAGAGCAATCGCGAAGCTCTTGTCACCCCCGAACGGCGTGGCATTGCTGATGGCAACTTCGATCTTCTTGCCTGCTGTGTCATTGGCCGCCCAGTTGAGCGTGCCGCTTTTGGCGGTGTAGTGCGTACCCGAAGTCGCACTGCCATTAGCTGTCGCGTACTTCACGCTTGCCGCAGCGCTGGTGTTACCCGACCGATTCACCGTGACCGTCACGATGCCCGCGCTCTGTGCGACAGCAGCGCTGCCCGTCGACAATGCGAGCATCGACGAAGTCGTCGGCGCGGCGCTGCCCCAGTGACGGCGCAGCAAGGCCATCTTGTCCTGACGCACATTCAGGTTGTCATCGAGCACGCCGCCGCTGTCACCGCTGTTCGGTGTGTAGCACCAGTAGAAGCTGTTGCGAATGCCCTTGCTCAGCAGGTAGTCGACCAAGGCGTTCTGCCAGTCAACATCGGCCTGCCCTGTGCCACCCTGCCCGAGGCGCCCACCCCATTCGCCGATGACAACCGGATGCTGCGAGGAAAACCGGCCGAACAGCTTTTCCCAGTCCGCAGCGAGATTGGCCGGATAGTTCGCGGCGCTGAACGTCGGCTTGACGAAGACGTCCGGCCCATACGTGTGCGGGCTGAGAACCAGCTTGTTGTTTGGAATGTTCAGCGGCTGATAAGCCTGCGGCTGAAAGTTTTCGCCCCAGTTGATCGGGATGTTGGAGTTCTCGATGCCGTCATGGTTGGCATTGATGCCCTGTACGAAGACCAACAGCTTGGGGTTTGCCTGCAGCACCGATGCGGAAGCACCTTCTGCGGCGGCTTTCCAGAAGTATTTCGGATTGCTCGAATTCGGATCACCGGTACTCCAGCGCACAATGCCCTGCGGCTCGTTGAAGATATCGATCGCAAAGAAGTACGGGAGATTGGCATAGCGTGCGGCGACAAAAGCCAGATCGCGCTTCCAGTTCTCGGTCGTGTAAGCCTGGCCATTCCAGGTCGCTGCCCATTTGCCCGTGCCATAGGCACTCGGATCGTCGTTGAACCAGGTCTGGTACTGGTTCACTTTGCTGAGGCTGTGGAAGTCGAGCATGATGTACAAGCCCTGACGGTTGGCTTCGGCCATCCACAGATCGAGAACCTGCAGCGGCGTCTTGCCGATCAGTTCAGGGTTAAGATTGGGATCGATGTACCCCAGCTGTTCGACCTTGGTGGTCACGTACAGCGTATCCGGCACAAACGGCACGCGGACGGCGTTGAAGCCCAGGCTCTTGATCTGCGAGATCTGCTCCTTCCAGCCCATTTCCCAGAGATACTGCGGTACCAGGATGTCGGCATTGAAGCCGAAGTGGCTGACACCCCGTACCTGAACCTCCTGCCCGGCGGCGTCGTAGATCTTGCCACCTTGCGTCGAGTAACCCGCTGCATTGGCAGTCGGTGCCAGGGTCAGCGCCAGCAGCAGCACGGTTGTCGCCCTGGCCAGGGCTGTGGAGAAGCCCTTGCAGATACGGGATGGCAGCTTGCTGGTCATGGTGATTTCCTCAAACGGACTTGGATGGTTGATGCGCAATCCGCAGCCAGTTCGAGCGCCTGGACTGCAGCGCTACGGTCACGTTTTGAATCCGTCGGTGCTCCAGCGCACGCTGAGCGGTCAGGGAAAGCCCGACAAACGGTCGATCTGCGGGGTTTGTCGGTGCGCCGGGCCACATGGCGAATGCCGGGCACAATCGCCCGGCGACAGCGACCGTCGCGTCATTCGCACCGTCTTTGGGGAGAGCTGGCTAGCCCTGCCTATGCGGCGAAATCATTCGCCCGCAGTCTGAGTTCCCGCACTTTGCAATGCAGGCTGTACTCACGAGTTGAGGCGGCCGTTACCTCAGGGAGCCTTCGACCATGTCCTTGCCGCTGCGGGTCAACCGGTCAAATTCCTTGCAGAGTCTGGCAAGCGGCATCGCTTCGCAGAGCCTGAAGCCCTGCACCCTGAAATGCTCACAGAGCTTGAACGGTGCGTCAGGCGATCCATGGGACTCCTCGCAGACCTCGCTCTGAAGCAGGCGCAGCTGCTCGTCGGTTTCCACGCCTTCCGCCGTGATTTTCAGATTCAGGGACTGCGCCATCGCTGCAATCGCCTGGACAATCGACAGATCAGCCCTGCTCGTGGCCATCCGGTGCACGAAGGACTGATCGATCTTCAATCCATTGATCGGAAACTGGGTGAGATAGGACAGGCTGGAAAAGCCGGTCCCGAAATCATCCATGACGACCGACACACCCAGACTGCGCAACATCCGCAGGTGTGACCGGGTCTCGCTGCTCTTATCCATCAGCGCACTTTCGGTGATCTCGAGTTCGAGCATGCGTGGATCGAGATCGATATTCTTCATGATTTCCACCACCGTCCCCCGCTTGCCGATATCACTGAGCTGTCGCGCTGAAATGTTGACTGAGATCGCCAATGGATAGCCGGCACACTTCTGCAGAGTCAACGCATCCCGACACGCGGTTCTCAGGACCCATTCCCCAATGGGCACGATCAGACCGGATTCTTCAGCGATCGGAATGAAAATCTGCGGCGATACCTTGCCATGTTGCGGATCGTTCCATCGAACCAGCGCCTCGACGCCGACGATGCGGCCGGTCTTCAACTCGACCTGTGGTTGATAGTGCACTTCAAGCGTATGGTTCGACAGCGCGCCGCGCAGCGCCTCTTCGAGCGCACGCTTGCGCGACTCGGCACGCGCCATCTCGATACTGAAATGACGATAGCAATGACGGCCGGCGTCCTTCGCAGAGTACATGGCTGCGTCAGCATTCTTCAGCAGCGCAGATTCATCCACGCCATCGTCCGGATAACAGCTGACCCCAATGCTCGGTGTCACCACAACCCGATGACCTGACAGGTCCGCCGGTTCCGAAATCGCCTTCATGATCTTCTCGGCGATACGGTCGGCCTCCCGGACATCGGAAAGATCCGGCAGGATAACGACGAACTCGTCGCCGCCCATCCGCGCCACCGTATCGGAACTCCGTACTGCCGAAGCAATACGGGTCGAGCTGACCTTCAAAAGCTGGTCGCCGATATGGTGCCCAAGGGAGTCATTGACGCGCTTGAAGAAATCCAGATCGATCATCAGCACACCAACCTTGGTCTTTTCCCGGACCGCGCGCGCCAGGGAGACATCAAGTCGATCGTGAAGCAACTCTCGCGTCGGCAATCCGGTCAGCTGGTCGTGGTGTGCGATATGATTGATGTACTCCTCACGCAGCTTGCGATCGGTAACGTCGTACGCGGTGCTCAGAAATCCGACGATCTCATGACTGTCTCCGCGCAGCGCCGTCACGGCCACCTGCACCGGCACTCTCGATCCGTCACTCCTGATGTAACCCCACTCACTCTGTTGTGTGCGGCCATCCCGGGTCTCATGAACGATCGCTTCGAACGCGCTGTCTCCCGCCATTCCAACCCGATCCGTCATCCTGGCTTCTGCGGTAGCAAGCTCAATTGGATCATGGAAGCTCTCGAGATTGACCTTGCCGACCAGTTCTTCACTGGTGTACCAGAGCATTCGCTCTGCAGCGGGGTTGACGCTCGTAATCAGCCCTTGGGCGTCGGTCGCAACGATCGAGTACGGCGCCGCCGTCATGATCGCTTCGCGCAGGCGATTTGATTCGGCCAACACCTTCCCGAGCGCGCGCTGGTCGGTCAGGTCGCGGGTGATCTTGATGTACCCGATGGCCACGCCATCCGGATCGCGCACTGCGGTGACCAGTACGTTGGCGAAGAAGCGTGAGCCGTTCTTGCGGATCCGCCAGCCTTCCTCCTGACAATGACCTTCTGCCCTCGCCAACTCGAGCACCTGCCAGGGCCGACCGGCCGCAATGTCTTCCGGCGTGTAGAAGCAGACGAAGTTCCGGCCGATGATCTCATCCTTCGCGTAGCCTTTCATGGCCTGCGCGCCCTTGTTCCACGAAACGACTTTGCCGTCGGCATCGAGGCTGAGTATCGCGTACTCGGTGACGTTATCGATCATCAACCGAAAGCGGCGCCCTGACTCTTCCTCGGCCAACTTGTACAGAGTCAAATCGGCATTTCGCGCTACGGACATTCCTCTATCCGCCGAAAGTGCATCTCTGATTGGAACACTCAAGACAGACCTCCGTAGCGATGGTCATCAACACACCGATCCAGTCGCCTGAACGGACGCGCGACCAGAGAGTGATGGTCAACACCCTGGGGGATGGACGTCTGGCTGTCTGTACTGGACGCCACATACGCGCATGACATACAGCGGTGAACTCCACCGACTCCGCTTCTCGCCCAAGACTCGATTGCCCTCTGTTGGCTTGCACACGGACTGGATACGCACTCCGCGTGCACACTCGCGTGGAACCCATTCAATCGGGAGATGTCCATGCA
>JALYJV010000110.1 GCA_030775105.1 Pseudomonadota bacterium
GGCCTGCATCATCCTCAAGCCGGGTCACGCAGCGGACCGCGATACCGCGCGATCCATCTTCGAATTCACGCGCACACGTCTCGCGCCTTACCAGAAGATCCGCATCGTCGAATTCTGCGATCTGCCAAAGACGGTGTCGGGCAAGATCCGTCGCACCGAGCTGCGCTCCGCTGAAGCGGAACGGCGCGCGAGCAGGATGCGCGGTGCGCTCGAGTTTTTTGAAACCGATTTTCTGCAGTAGCAGTAGCACCCGCGTCCGGTCGCTCAAGGTGGCCACTCGCGATGATTCGCAAGTGGCCACAAGCACCGAGCGCGCTACGGATACACGAACGCCGGGCTGTTCCAGCCGCCGCGCGAATCTTCCGGCATGTCCGGCAATGGCGTGCCGCCGTAGACCACTTCGTCGGCGTCGCCATAGCCGAGCCAGGGAATCGTGTGCTGCTTGCCCTGTCCGGGCTGCGTGTAATCGCAGACACCATCGGCAAACACCGCCTGCATCTGTGCCCACTCCTCGTCGCTGAAGGCAATCGAGCCGTAGTCGTCGCTGCGGTTCAGCGGCTTGAGCTGGCACTTGTGATCGTCGTAGGTGCCGGCCTGGTCGGCAACGCCGCGCGGCACGCTGAACTCGGTGCGCAGGGTCTGGCCGACGATGCCGGCACCGCAGACCGCGGCGAGTAGCGGATCGACGATGATGCCGAGCGCCGGATCGATCATCGGCAGCAGGCCCTGGTGCAGCTGGTACAGGATGGGCCCAAGCGTCGTGCCGAACAGCTGATCGAGCGTCGGCTGTAGCACCGGCACGGCAATGCCGTCCGGGCTCGCCAGCGCGGAGACGGCACTGCAGCGGTCGTGCAGATCACCCGGGCGGTTCTGCACCACTTTTTCCTGCAGCGGCACTTCGCGCGCATCAGCCTCGATGGCCGCGATCCAGCGGTCCATCGCGATCAGCGCTTCGGTCGAGTAATGCGGATCGCCGATCAGCGGCGTCTCGCCGTACCAGATGACATGGTTGTCATGATGACCCTGCTCGCGATCGAGGCGCTTGCGCATCGTCCACGCCCACTGCGCTTCATGCGCAAGACCCGGATCCGGACCGCGGTGGTCGATGATCGCGACGTTGCCGAGATTGCTCGCGCTGTTGAGCCAGCCGGTGCGGTACATGTTCGGCAACGCCGGCAGATCCGCCTTCAGGCGGTGCTCGGTGTACTCGGCGTCCGGGTTCATGCCGCCGATCTTGGCGTTGAGATCGACGAACATCGCCGGCGTGATGATGCCGGCGCGCAGCGCATGCAGGCCATACTGCACGCCGACATTGTCAACCGGAATGCCGCCGAAGCCGCGCCCTGCGGCAAGCTCGGGGGCCGTCCAGTTCTCTGGCGAACGGGTGCCGAACAGGGTCTGCATGAAATCGAAGATGCCGCAGCGCACGCCGCCCGGATTGGTCTCGGCGTTGTAGATCTGCGCTTCATCGACGCAGCCATCGTTGGGCGAAACCGCACCGACGAACAGGCCCACATCGGCGACGATGGCATTCACCGGCAGCAGATGGCCTTCCACCGCAGCCCACTGCAGCGGATTCCAGATCACGCCGCTGGCCCACTTGTCGGGATGTTCGAGATAGCCGCGCAGCTGGTGAAAGTCGAAGAACGATGCGCCCGGCGATGCGGTGTCCGGGAACGAGCAGGTGACGATCAGACCCTGGTAGATACCCGGATACGCGTTGGCCACCGTCTGCTGCGCGATCGAGCCGCCCGAGCAGCCGGAACCGATCGTGTAGCGGATCTCGCCGTAGTGCTCGACCAGATGCTCCTTGGCCATCATCAGCGCCTCGGCATTCATCGCGACGCTGCAGTTGTGGCCGGTGTTGGCCATCGCCACCGACATCACCGCGAAACCGCGGCTCAGCGCCACCGTCGGGCTGTCGCCGAGCGACACCGGCAGCGCCGGCGGCAGGAAATCGAAGGTGCCGGAGTAGTCGGTCGTCGGCGCACGGCCCGCACCGTAGGCGCCACCGCAGCCGCCGCCATGCGGCACGAAGATCTTGCCGTTCCACTGCGCCTGCGGCGCCCACGGCTGCCATTCCTGGTCAGGCTGGTAGAGCACCGCAATGCGGTACTGGTCGCGGTTCTGGTAGCCGATCTCGACGCGCACGATGAAGGGCACTTCAAGGCCTTCGTCTGTCGTCGTCGTCGCGACGTCGCCCGGCGGATTGGCCGGATCGTATTCCTGCAGGCCGCTGCTCAGCGGATTGGTCGACTTGTACAGATAGCTGAATTCGGCTGGCTTGTTGCACTGCGCATCGAGCGATCCTTCCGGACAGTTCCATGGCTGGATCTGCGGACCGGAGAATACCGGGCCACCGTTGAGATGATTGATCAGCGTCGCGCTGTCGGATGAGCCGGCAACGCTCGCGGTCAGCCTGTTGGCGCCGAGTTCGAGGCCGCTGAGCAAGCCCATGTAACGGCCGTTGTCGCGTGATGCGAACTGGGTGCTGACATCCCTGCCGTTCAGCGAGACGCGCGCCGAGGACGCATCGCCAGGCAGCGCGATTTCCACCAGCGCATCGCCATTGCTGAGCAGATCGGAACGATTGGACAGCACCTTGATCAGGTCCGATGACTCGCCCTGTCCACCTCCCCCGCCTTGCTCGCCCGTCACCGGAGTCGACTCGCCGCAAGCCGCCAGCAAAATGGCCGCGGCGCACGCCGGAACGCTGCGCAGAACACGCAGCGGGTTGTTTCCTTTCATTTGTATTCCCCTCGCAGAATCTGTTTTGCGCCACCAGCCCCCTGGCCGCGCGGCATTCTAGTACGACGGCGCAGTCAGGGTTTGACCGCGACCGAGGCGACGCGGCGTTGTGGGATGAGGCCTAAAAAAACTCGTCCGGTGGAGTAGACAGCCAGTGCGGTCCCCACTCAGGCCGCACAGTGCTGCAAATGCACTGCGCGAACGCAATGACGGCCGCTACGGCGAGGGGAATGGAACCGGCATGTCCGGATGCGCGGTATCGACCAGCGGTATCCCACTACCCTTGTATCCATCCAGCCAGTCGCGAACCCATTTCGGATCCGTTTCCTTGCGCGGATCGTGTCCGGGCATGGCCGCGCGGAACATGCATGGGCTCACGGCCCGCACCAGGCAACCCAGCCAGTAAACCAGCCGCAGGCGATTCTGCATTCGAGACCAGCGGCCCTCGGTGCGCAGTATTTCCCGTGCACCGCGCAGGCTGAATCCGATGACATGCACTGCTGCATGAACGATGCCCACGACCCGGGCGAGATATCCGCTGAAACTGTTGGAGAAATGCGCCTGATAGACATCGAATGCCACGCATTTGTGCTCGATCTCTTCGACCATGTGCCAGAGCATCACCGAAACCACGCGCGTATCGACGTGACCGAAGAGTCGCACTCGATCCGCAACCAGCCAGCGGGTCAAGCCAATGGTCATGGTCTCGAAACCCACCGTGTACGCCATGCGTGTACGCAGTGACCGCGAGTCCAGCCGCGCGTACGAGGCCGCCATGTCGTCCTCGACAGTAGCCAGCCGCGGATAGTGTCTGTTCTTCAGGAGGTCATTGAAGCGTCGATGAGCGCGAAAATGCTGCCCTTCCTGCGCCATGAATGCTTCAGCTTCCGCACGGACATACGGGTCAGCCAGGGTCTGCGA
>JALYJV010000111.1 GCA_030775105.1 Pseudomonadota bacterium
GCTGTACCTCAAGCAGCATTCCCGCATGGATGATGTGCTGGTAGCCGACAATGGCGACGGCCGCCTCGAAAACAACAACAAGCCGGGGCCGAGCTTCGTGGACTTCGGATTCAGTCTCGCTAACGCCGACCTCCGCTACGAGATCGACGACTGGGGCACGGTGGTCTATCAGTTCACCCAGCAATGGAAGCCTTCCCGCGGCAATGTCGACGCGGGCATCAAGGCCACCGGCTCACTTGGCATTCAAACCATCGCCTCGAGATTCGACCTGGATACTTCAGGGGCGGTGCACGAACTGCGCCTGGTATCACCGGAGGACGGAAACTGGGACTGGATCGTCGGACTGTTCAGCCGCGACTACGAGGGCCACCTCAATACCTCCCTTGATACGGTCATCCTGGAAGGCGTTCAAAGAGGCAAGGTGGATCCGCTGACGGCGGAGGAAACTGCGATCTATGGCGAACTGACCCGGCGCTTTGGCTCGCACTGGGAAGCGACCCTGGGCCTGCGCGAGTACCAGACGAAGATCGAGGGCTCATTCGAATCCAGGTCGGTCGGCGTTCCGGTATTCGACAGTGATTTCTCGCAGTCGGAGGACGGTCTGAATCCAAAGTTCTCGCTGGCCTACAAGGCCAGCGACAGCCTGATGGCCTATTTCACCATCGCGCGCGGCTTCCAGTTCGGCGGCCTCAATACGCCGCTGATTGTTCCGGGCTTGAGCGAATATCAGAATCCGGTGACCGGAACACCGGTGCCGCTCTCGTTTTCCTCCAGCGTGCTCTGGAGCCGCGAAGTGGGATTACGCACGGACTGGCTGGACCGCACCCTGCGCTTCGACGTGGCTTTATTCGACATCCGTTGGTCGAAGGCGCAGCTTTCGCAAAACGCTGGTGGCGCCACCAGCAATCAGTACATCGACAACGTCGGCGAGGTCAGCAGCCGCGGTGTCGAGGGTTCGTTGACCTGGCTGACGCCGCTGCCCGGCCTTTCACTCAATCTGCTGGCGTCCTACGTCCGCGCCGTGACCACCAGCGATTACGTGAACGGCCAGGATACGGTCGCCAAGGGCGCCGAGATGCCGGCGTCGCCTCCGGTTCAGACCTCCGCGACGCTGGCCTACATCACGTACTTCGGATCCTGGATTGCCGGTGCTTCGGTTTCGCACTCGTACTGGAGCCGCGCTTACAGCGATCTGCAGCACACCTATGAGATGTACGACTTCAAGACGCTGGACCTGAGCGCCAACGTCTCGCGTCCGGACTGGTTCATGAGACCCACGCTGACCTTCGGGGTGACCAACCTGGCGGACGAGCGCGGCGTGGTGGGGCGCAACGCCGCCGGCGCGCTCTCCGGAGACACCTGGACCTACAACAGGCCCCGGGCCTTGAGCCTGCGACTGACTGCGGAATTCGACTAGAAAACATCGCTCCCCTTGGAGGGATTCACACCGTGACCTACTACCTGCTCAAAAATGCCGCTGTCTTCGATGGCAGCAGTCCGGATCCCACTGAAGACGATGTGGTGATCGAGAACGGCCGGATCAAAGACATCGGCCCGCGGCTGTCAGCGGCCAATGCCGTGCAGATCGATCTCGCGGGGCAGACGCTGATGCCGGGCATCATCGACGCCCACGTGCACGTCTATGCCTCGGAGTTGAACCTGACCAGCAACATGCGTCGGCCCTGGACCTATCTGGCTCAATATGCGCACGGCTTTCTGGGCAACATGCTCAGTTACGGTGTGACCTCGATCCGCGATGTGGGCGGCGGCGATTACGGGCTGGCGCAGGCACTCGCCAACGGGCTGGTCAAAGGCCCGCGGCTGTTCTATGGCGGCCGACTGCTGTCGACCACTGGCGGGCACGCCGACTGGCGGCCCGGGCAAGAGGACGACCACGATCACCATCTCTGCAACTGTGGCGCCATCGACCAGAAGCTGGCGGTGCTGGCCGACGGCCCGGAAGCGGTGCTGCGCGCGGTGCGCGAGGAACTGCGCCGCGGCGCCGACCACATCAAGATCCTGGCTTCGGGCGGCGTCGCCTCACCCAACGATCCGGTCGACAACCTGCAGTTCACCGATGACGAGACCCGCACCATCGTCGATGAGGTGACCCGCCACGGTCGTTACGTCGCGGCGCACTGTCACCCGGCCGCCAGTATCGAGCGCAGCGTGCGCCTGGGCGTTCGCACCATCGAGCACGGCACCCTGATCGACGACGCTACCGCCCGCTACGTTGCCGAGCAGGGGGCCTATATCGTGCCGACCATGGCGGTGATCTTTGCGTTACACGAAGATGGCGCGAAGCATGGCCTGCCACCGGCCAGCGTGCGCAAGGTCGGTGAAGTGGTCGGTCATGCGCAAAGCGGCATGGAACGCATGAAAAAGGCTGGCTGCAAAATCGGATTCGGCTCCGATCTGCTGGGCCCGCAGCACACCCGTCACGGCACCGAGTTCAGCCTGCGCAAGGACGTGTTCACGCCTCTGGAAATTCTTCGGCAGGCAACCTCCACGAACGCCGAGATCCTCAAGCGCAGCAGCGAAATCGGCTGCGTCAAAACGGGCGCAAGGGCCGACCTGATCGCCGTTCGCGGCAATCCGCTGGAAGACATCGAACTGCTGGCCGCGCAGGGTCGGAATCTTTCTTTGATCATGCGCGACGGTGTCGTATACAAGAACGAGAACCGCTGATGGGCATGTTCGAGGAACTGGCCGCGGCCCTGGGCGCCGAAGTCGTCCTCGACTCCGAGGCTGTCTCCAACCGCGCGACGAGCTACTGGAACCAGTCACCGATGCAGGCGACTGCCCTGGTGCGTCCGCGCACGACGGCGGAGCTTTCCGCCGCGCTCAAGCTCTGTCATGCGGTGGGCCAGACGGTCGTCACCCACGGTGGCCTCACCGGCTGTGTCGAGGGCGCGATCTCGAGAAAGGCTGACGTGATCATTTCTCTGGAGCGCATGACCACAATAGAGGAGATCGACCCGGTGGGTCGTACCGCGACGGCTCAGGCCGGTGTAACCCTGCAGAAGCTTCAGGAGACCGTGCGTGAGCAGGGCTTGTACTTCCCAGTGGACCTCGGCGCGCGCGGTTCCTGCACCGTCGGTGGCAACGTCGCCACCAATGCTGGCGGCATCAACGTCATCCGCCACGGCATGATGCGTCAGCGCGTGCTGGGCCTCGAAGCGGTGCTGGCCGACGGCACGGTCATCTCATCGATGAACCGCATGCTCAAGAACAACGCCGGCTATGACCTCAAGCAGCTTTTCATCGGCTCGGAGGGCACACTCGGGATCGTGACTCGCGTGGTGGTACGCCTTGAGGAGGCACCGGCAAGCCGCAACAGCGCAATGGTCGCGCTGGAAAGCTTCGACCACGTCACGCGCCTGCTCAGCTTCCTGCAGAAGACGCTCGGTGGCCAGCTCTGTGCCTACGAGGTCATGTGGGGGGAATATTTCCGCGCCGTGACCGAACCCGGTCACCATCGTGCTCCGATGTCGCGCGACCAGAAGTTCTACGTGCTGCTCGAGGCCGAGGGCGCGCAACCCGAGGCCGATGAGGCCGCATTCCTCGCAGCGATGGAGAATGCGCTGGAAGCCGGTCTGGTGACCGACGCAGTAATTCCGCAATCAGAGACCGAGCGTCGCGCGCTGTGGGAGATCCGCGAGAACTTCAGTGACCTGTTTCAGCGCAGCCCCGTCTTTCTCTACGATGTGAGCCTTCCGATCCGCGAGATGGATTCTTATATAAGCGAAGTGCAGGCGCGCCTCGCACGCCGCTGGCCCAATGGCCGCTGTGACGTCATCGGCCACATCGGTGACGGCAACCTGCATCTGTTCGTGCATCCGGCAGCCGAAGGGGAGGGACTGCACGAACAGTCAGACGACGATGTCTATCTGCCGCTAAAGGCCATCGGCGGCTCGATCTCGGCTGAGCACGGCATCGGCCTGGAAAAGCGCGCGCGTTTACCAATTTCGCGCAGCGATGATGAAATCGCTTTGATGCTCCTGCTCAAGAAGACCTTGGACCCAATGAACATCCTGAATCCCGGCAAGGTCCTTTAGACGTTTATCTATTTCTTCTGAACTCAGCGCTGCGCAGGCTCGTCGGTCATTGAGTCCTCTCCGCGAACCTGACCGGTCATGACGGCCCACTCGCCGAACTTGTCTTGGTAGACCGCTGCTTCGCGTTTACGACGCACGACCTTGGTAGTGTCGTTGTAATAGGTGCGCACCGTGAAGTCGATCAACGCAGCCGTAACCGCACCGTCGGGCGGGATTCCATCAATTGCGTCCTGCTCATTTGCTGGATGGGTGCTGCCAAACTTGATCTCGTTGAACTCAACGCTGGTTCGCGGTGAGAAGTTGTCTCCGGACTTTTCCCAACTCGCGCGCATTGCCTGCTCGACATCTTCGCGTGTGGGTTTCGGGCCGCTGCCGCCACAGGCGCAGAGAGTCGCGGCGAGCAAGCTTATCAACAAGAAGCGCATTGTCAGTTCCCCCACCTTGATCAGCGAAGAGTGTAGCGGAAGTCCGTTGCTGCGAGATCGGCGGATTGCACCGGGTGAACGTCGATCCACTGCGCGACATTCCCGAGATTGAATCGCGCGATTGAGGATTGCCGCCTTGAAACCTGACAACAAGCCGTTATCGCTAGCAGGAGAAGGTGGCCAGCTGCCAACAGGCGAGTGGGAGCGACGACACCATCCTGAATCCGCAGATGAAGAAGAATGCACACGCATGAAAGCAAAAAGCTCATGCCACAGAGGACGCCTGTGAAATTCAAAGAAACCCGCCGAAAGGCGGGTTTTTGTTTCGCGGGAGCGAATACCCATGCAGCCAATTGGCGGTCGTAGCGCGGCCGTTCTCGGTTACCCGGCTCAGCTCTGGAGCTGCCGTGTCGTTGACCCTGCAAGCCGGGCTTGATTTCTCATGGAATGAAGAACAAAGAACAGTGAGCAGGTTGTTGTTGGAGCCCGCATCAGGTGTGTGCAAAAAAGGGGCCTCTCACAATCCTGTCGTGGCACCTGGGGCCCGAATGGCTCTTGCGTTATCGCTTATGCGGCGCCGGCCGGGGCCGACGCATGCGCAGCAGCAGCGGTGTGGCGCTGATGCCGTGGATGAGGATTGAACTGCCGATGATGAAGCTGACGATTGCCCACAGACGCTCGCTGTCGCCGAAATCGCCGTGGTTGATGCCGTAGGCAATGTAGTAGACCGTGCCGACGCCGCGGATGCCTAGGAAGGACAACAGGGCGCGCTCCCGCCACGGCTGGGCCGATCCGATCATCGCCAGCATGCCGGCCAGCGGACGTACGACGAGTATCAGCACCAGGCTGATCGCCACGTCCAACCAGGTCAGCGCCGACAGCAGTCCCTGTGCCAATGCGCCACCAAACAACACCAGCACCAGCATCATCAGCAGGCGCTCGATCAATTCTGTGAAATGGTGCAGCTCGTCGTGGAAGTCGTGGTTGCGCTCCCAGGCGCGGATCGTCAGGCCGCATACGAACACGGCCAGGAAACCGTAACCGTGCACCATTTCGGTCAGCGCGTAGGTGATGAAGGTCGTCGCCAGTCCGACCAACCCGTCGCCAAGCCGGGACAGAGCGAGTTTGTCGCTGTAGAAGATGAGGAAGCCGAAGCCACGCCCGATCAGATAGCCCATGCCGGCGCCAGCGAGCAGTTTCCAGAGCACATCGATGGCGAACCACTCACTGAGCGCGGCCATGGAAGTCAGTCCGCCCGCCGCAGCCAGAATGGCCAGGTGAACGAAGGGGAAGGCCAGGGCGTCGTTCAGCCCGGCTTCGGAGGTCAAGCCGAAGCGCACCTCATCCTCGTCGCCGCTGCGCGGTGGGCCGACCTGAACATCCGAGGCGAGCACCGGGTCGGTCGGTGCGATCGACGCAGCCAGCAACATCGCCATCGCCAGGCTGAAGCCCAGGCCCAGTACACCAAGCACAAGCGTCGCAAGGATGGTCAGCGGCATCGCGATGCCGAGCAGGCGCCAGGTCGAGGACCAGCCGCGCCAGCTCAGCGGACGATCCAACTTCAGGCCAGCGCCCATCAGGCTGACGATCACCACCAGTTCGACCAGTCGCTCGGTTACGGTATCCCACGTCCGCGGATCGGGGTTGAAGTCCATCAGCCCCAAGCCGAAAAAAGCCGCCCCCAGGGCGACGCAGAGGATGGCGAGGGACATCGGCATGCGTTTGAGTCCGACCGGCGCCCAAGACACCAGCAGAATCAGCGCGCCAAGCCCCAGCAAAAAAGCGATGTACGGATCGATGTCCAGATTGGCTCCCGAAGTTGGTCCGATGACACCCGATGGCGAACAGAGTGTCTACTCTAATCTGCATTTCTCCTCCCCGGGCACGGCTTCATTCCTTGCAAAGCCCGCGTACAGGTGTGGCCCGTCTGGTTGACGAATCGAGTTGGCGTCTGCCACCTACTACCGCCGCCAGAAATCATTATTCCACTGCCGCTCCAAAACCCGTCAGCGCTCAATGGTCGACGACCGCTTTGGCACATTGCTGCCGGTGGGAGAGGGGCGATCGATGACACACTGTCCCTATCTTCGGTAGGGAAGCGAGGCTATGTGCCAGTGCCGCCGGTTGTCAGCGTCCGCTTCGGGCCGCAAATACCTGAGTAGCCGGGCAAGCCGACTCTTTAAATGCGTTGCATTCCGTAGCAAATACCCTGAACTCGTCGGGCTAAGTGCATCATAGTGCCCATGACCGGCTGAAATATTCTGGATCGTCATCTGAGCATCTGAAGGGGAATATTCGTGGAAGCCATCATCGACCTCATCAACGGCCTGATCTGGAGCAAAGCCCTGATCGGTCTGTGCTTGGGCGCCGGCCTGTATTTCTCTGTCCGCACGCGCTTCATGCAGGTGCGCGGGGTCGGCGAGATGTTGCGGCTGATGTTCAAGGGTAAGAAGTCTGCGGCGGGTGTCTCCTCGTTCCAGGCGCTGGCGATGTCGCTGTCCGGGCGCGTGGGTATCGGCAACATCGCGGGCGTGGCCACGGCCATCGCTTACGGCGGGCCAGGCGCGGTGTTCTGGATGTGGACCGTGGCCTTCCTCGGCGCCTCCACCTCCTACATCGAATGCACGCTGGCGCAGATCTACAAGGAGAAGGACGAACAGGGCCTCTACCGTGGCGGCCCGGCGTACTACATCGAAAAGGCCATGGGCCAGAAGTGGTATGCGTGGATCTTTGCGCTGACCACCGTGCTGGCCTGCGGAGTGTTGTTGCCGGGCGTACAAGCCAACGGGATCGCTGGCAGCATGCAGACGGCCTTCGGCATTCCGCCGCTGGTCGTGGCGGCTGGCATCGCCGTTGTGCTCGGCTTCATCATCTTCGGCGGCGTGCGCCGCATCGCCACCTTCGCGGAAGTGGTGGTGCCGTTCATGGCGTTGGGCTACATTCTGGTGGCGCTGCTGATCGTGGCACTCAATATCGGCAAGGTGCCGGAAGTGGTCTCGCTGATCTTCCGCAGCGCTTTCGGCATGGAAGCAGCGTATGGCGCGGTGATCGGTCTGGCGGTGGAATGGGGAGTCAAGCGCGGCGTCTATTCCAACGAGGCCGGCCAGGGCACCGGCCCGCATGCGGCGGCGGCGGCGGAAGTCTCGCACCCGGCGAAGCAGGGCTACGTGCAGGCGTTCTCCATCTACGTCGATACGCTGCTGGTTTGCTCGGCCACGGCCTTCATCATTCTGATCACCGGCATGTACAACGTCTTCGCCCCCGCCGGCGGCATGATCACGGAGCAACTGCCGGGCGTGGCGGTGGGGCCGGGTTTCGCGCAGCACGCGGTGGAAGCGGCACTACCCGGCTTCGGCGCCGGCTTCGTGGCGGTGGCGATCCTCTTCTTCGCCTTCACGACCCTGGTCGCCTACTACTACATGGCCGAGACCAACCTCAGCTACATCAACCGCAAGGCCCACAAGCCGTGGATGGTGACCATGCTGCGCCTGGGCATCATCGCCGCCGTGGTCTACGGCACCGTCCGCAGCGCCAGTCTGGCCTGGAACCTCGGCGATATCGGCGTGGGCCTGATGGCCTGGCTCAACATCGTGGCGATCCTGATCCTGCAGAAGCCGGCGCTGGTGGCGCTGAAGGACTATGAGGAGCAGAAGAAAGCCGGGCGCGATCCGAGCTTCGATCCCAAGGCCCTGGGCATCGCCAACGCCGATTTCTGGGTGAAGAGGGAGTAGTCGCGGCAGGTAGCAAGGAGCGCCTGTAGCGGTTCAAAAGGCCGCTCGAGGAATGGTAGCGAGGCAGTTTCCTGCCTCATGACCGTTTACACAAAATCTAGGACACGCCCAGGCGAGGACCGGCTAGGCAACGGATTCGCCGTCCGGTGATATGTCCCCCTTATCACCGGTAGGGAAGGGCCGACGCCCAGTTAGAACCAGCCGGTCGTATTTGCATGCTCAATGGCTCAGTTCAGCCCGAAGCTGTCATCGAGATGGCACAAATGCTCACCTGAAAGCGGCCGCTCGTCATTGGCTGCTATAGGTAAGAAACCGATTCTCTCTCTGCAGATCAAAGTCGCCCTTGAGCGCTTAGCTGTTCATCAGCGAAAACCCATTGAAAACATGCCAAGCTAGCTTCCAGGAGGAGCCGCAAAGCAGGGCGGTGCTTCCAGGCGCAGGTCTGTGGGTGCATTGCTAATTCCGCCATGCGTGCCGGCGATGCCGAAAATCAGATCGCCGGACGCCGGTATTGAGCCGCTATCTTGGAGTGGCAGCGCGACGACCGCTGCGTCCGCCTGGGTCACAACCGCATTGGTTGCTGCGAGAACACGCTGATCGTCCGGAAAGCTGAAATCGACACGCCAGTCGCTGACATCCTTCGCGCCGCGATTCTGTATCGAGATTACCGCCTCGAATCGATCGCTGGTGAGGCTGTTGTACTCGAACTTCACCGAGCATCCAGGCTCGGTTGAGAACGCATTGACGATGTAAGCGGCGACATCACGCGCGCAACTGCCGACACAACGGCCGGCGTTGCGAAACGGCATGTTTTCCGCGATGAACGGCCACAGGGTATGAAAATCGGCGCAGATCGTACAGCGCGCGGTGTTGTTGAGCGAAGGCCCGCTACCACCTTGACCGCCAGCCGAATGGCAGACCACGCATTGGTCTTCGTAGATTGCGCGACCACTGGCAAGACTGATCGCCGACAACGGTGAAGGCTCAGCCGTTGGTGAGGGTTCGCCGCCCCCTGATCCACCACTACAAGCTGCAACTAGACTCACAAAGACCACAACGCCGACAACCTGGAATAGCCGAAACATGCGCGCGCCCTGTCTGAACCGCGCTCAGATTGAGTGGTCCCCGTGACAGGGCAATGAAATCCAAAAAAAATGGGCGTCGGATGCAAACAATCCTTGCTCCCATCGGCTATCGCCTCAGTGAAGCTACAGGCCGGCCATCGCGAGCCAACGCAGCGCCGCGTTCAGTCCACTGCAACAAATAGTACAAGCATATGTCACAAATCCGTACGATCACCGACGAGGAGCAGCACCGCCGTTTCCGCGCGCGCTTACATGATCCGCTCAAGCAGTGGAAGCTGAGCCCGATGGACTTGGAATCGCGCCGCCGCTGGGAGCTATACACCAAGGCCAAGGAAATCATGCTGGAGCGCACCCATATCCCCGAATCGCCGTGGTGGGTGGTCGAGGCGGTGGACAAGAAGAAGGCGCGCCTCAACTGCATCCGTCATCTGCTCGCACAGATTCCGTACGGCGCAGTCGAGCAAACGCCTATTGCACTGCCGGATCGCATTTACCACGATGACTACCTGCGCAATCCGGTACCGGCCTCGATGTTCGTGCCTTCGGTCTACTGAGCCAATTTTACCGCTGATCACGCGCCGGCTTTCACCGCGCTGCCACATTCGGCTGCAACCCTGATCGCTTGATTTTTTCTCAGGGGTTGCTGCATGCCGCCGTTCACTCGCCGTGCCTTCGTTATCGCGATGGGCGCGACTTTGGTCAGCCTGCTGTCTGGCTGCGGCAGCAGCGACGATGCAGACAGCGCTAGTGAAAGCGGCGAACTGGACGCCGCGGATTTCACCCATGGCGTAGCCAGCGGCGATCCCTCGCACGATGCCGTCATGCTCTGGACGCGCGCGCAGGCGGTGACGACGGGCGCCACAAGTGCTCGCGTCCGCTATGTCATCGCGCGCGACCCGGACTTCAGCGAAATCTTCACCAGCGGCACGGTCCTCGGCATCGCCGAACGCGACTGGACGATCAAGCTCGATCTGCGCGATCTGACGTCCGACACCGCGTACTACTATCGCTTCGAATCAGCGAACGGTGTTTCGCCGGTCGGCCGCACGCGCACCGCACCGATCGGTGACGTCGCACAGCTGCGACTCGCCTTCGTTACCTGCTCCAGCTACATCACCGGCTACTTTCACGCCTACCGCCGTGTCGCCGAGCGCAACGACCTGCATGCTGTCATCCATCTCGGCGACTACATCTACGAGAACGGCACGCAGGACAAGGTCCGGCCGCATCTTCCGGCGCGTGAGTTGCTGAGTCTCGCCGACTATCGCGAGCGCTACGCCCAATACCGCGGCGACGAAGACCTGCAGGAGTTGCATCGCCAGCATCCAGTGATCTGGATTTGGGACGATCATGAAGTGGCGAACGATGCCTGGAAGGACGGCGCCGGCGCGCACGACGAGTCTGCCGAAGGCGATTACGCCGAGCGCCGCTTTGCCGCGATGCAGGCCGCCTTCGAGTGGATGCCGATTCGCGCGCCGGACGCCGCAGACCCGTCACGCGTCTGGCGCAGCTTCCG
This sequence comes from Pseudomonadota bacterium, assembly GCA_030775105.1. Classification (GTDB taxonomy): domain Bacteria; phylum Pseudomonadota; class Gammaproteobacteria; order Nevskiales; family Nevskiaceae; genus Solimonas. Next base: position 10,816 of record JALYJV010000111.1, read on the forward strand.
CTTCGGTGATCTGGTTGACCTGTACATGATCGATGCGCGCCATCACGGTCGCGATGAACCCTTGCCGCCGAACAGCCTGTTCGGCGATGCCGTTCCGGTGTTCACCCAGAGCGGCGAGTTCGCCGACGATGCCCGACAGATTCTCGGCGCAAGCCAGGAAGACTGGCTCGCCGAACGTCTCTCCACTGGAACTAGCCGCTGGCAGTTGATCGGCAACCAGGTTTATTTCGCGCCGCTGAAACTGCTGGGCCTGCCGCGTGCCATTGACGGCGGCGGGCTGTATCTGTCGAACGACAAGTGGGATGGCTATGACCCGGCGCGTGCGCGCGTCATCGAGATGATCCGCGCGCGCGAAGGCGGCAATGTCGTCATCCTCACCGGCGATGCTCACGAGGCCTATGCCTTTGAAGTGACCGACGATCCCAACGGTCCGGGCTATCAGCCGCTGAGCGGCCAGGGCTCAGTCGCCGTGGAATTCGTCTCGACATCCATCACGTCTCGCGGCGATCTAGCGAGTGGAGATGGGCCGACCGCCCTGTTCGCGCAACTCTCGGCCAACGCTGAGCAGTTGCTGCGGCTGACGAATCCGCATCTGAAGTACTACGAGAACACGCTCAACGGCTATCTGCTGCTCGACCTGACGCCGGAGCGTCTGCAGGCCGAGTTCTGGACCGTACCCTTCGTCACCGCGCGCAGCGATGAACAAATGTTTGCGCGTGCCTTCACGGTCGAAAGCGGCAGCAACCGGCTCGTTGCCGCCAGCGAAGCGTCGGCGGCCATTGCCGATGCGCCGCTGCCGGCACCTGCGCCGCTGGCCGTCAGCTCCAGCTGAAAGTGAGGGGCCGAAGGCCCTTCTTGTTCTGGCGACTCCAAGCGTCTGTCGCGGCCCAGAATTCCTGTTCGTCGCGGGCAATGGCCGCGGCGCAGCGGGCCAGCATGTTGCGCGCGTCCGAAGGCCACTGACTGTGCTCAGACAGCGCGTAGAGATCCGGATAGGCGTCGGCGAGGCGGATGACTGCTGCGGTATCGAATCGCAAGCCCAGCTTTGCATTCAAGCCGGCGAAGGAATGGAGCACAGCAGCGGCTTCGGCAACCCAAATCGAAAGGTCGTCACGATCCATCGGCGCTTGCGGGTTGCTTGCCTGGACGTCGAACTGCTGGACCAGCTGCTCCGCATCGATCTTCACGAGCAGCTCGGGCCGGGCAAGACGAACACGGTTGTGCCCGAAGCGAATGTCTTCAATACGGGCCATCGGACGACTAAAAGCGCACCACTGCTAAATTCGACATAAATCCCCCGAAGCTCGCCGGCTACCCCGCGCCGCATCAGCATCTAGACGACCTCGAGGAACAGGAGGGAGGTCGCATTTTGACGTTGTACGTCATGAAGCTGACATATTTTCGGGCGACAGAACAGCTGCCTTTTCCTGCAACCCAAACAAGGATCCTGATTATTCGAGAGTTTTTCGGCTCAAACAGTGTGCGGCCGCCGAATAGTGCAATTGTAGACGGCGTCATTTTGAGAGCGCCACCGTTTCCTCAAGATAGCTGGGATGCGATTCTGAAAAGCGATCCTTCGTGAGCTTCCGCTACTGTCACCTCAGCGACAGTCGCTGATCAGCCGCCCAAAGGCGCCATAGGGAGTTCGTCGAGCAAGACGTTGCGCGGAGAGGGCGAACTAGAAAAACCTACGTGCAACTAACTCCTTCTCCCTGCGCGCAGGGAGGGTTGGGGTGGGGCCGCAAGCGCAAAACCTACTATCCCATCCCCATCGCCGGATCACTAACCCCATGCCTCCCGGTCTCCACCCGCCCCGCCACCCGCCGCAGGAAATCCGGCAACTGCACGACCGTCACGTTGAAGTCATACCAGCTAACGCTGTCCTTCAAAACCCAGCCATGCTCGACCGTCTCGCCGGCAGCAACTTCAAACGTCCAAGGCCCATCAGCCCGATACGCGTTCGCCGCAACCACAAAGCTCAGCGCTTCGGAACCGCCATTGACCATCCGCAAATTCACATCACCATTCGCAACGTCATAGCAGACCTTTAGCTCTGACCCCTCTTCAGCGGCGCCACTCTTGAACTGCCGATGAAACCCGTTCGGCCCCAGCACCCACAAGTCATAACCACTCAGCGACGGCGCCCAGACATCCGCCAGCTGCTTACCCGGCTCGACGGCAAAGCGCCGCGGCACGTCGTCAAGATCGAATTGGTCGTAGACATGAAACACGGCGCCGGCGCTGCCGGTATTGCTGAAAACCAGCTGCAGGTTGCCGAGGACATCGCGCTGCGCCTCGACGTGCAGCTCGTAAGGCAACGCGCGTGAGTAGCGCGGCCCCGGTGCCTGCGCTGGCAGCGTGCCGGCGCCATCGACCGGCGCCGGAATCTGCGCCAGTGCTTCCTGCGCAGCGCGCCGTGCGGTGGCTTCATCGCGCGTGTAGCCGGGAAGTTCCGGAAAAGGTTCGTCGTTCGGTTTCGCGAAGTTGAAGCACGAGGTCAGGTCGCCAAGCATCGCGCGGCGATACGGCGTGATGTTCGGCTCGGCCACGCCGAAGCGTGTTTCCAGAAATCGAATGATCGACGTGTGATCAAAGCTCTGCGAGTTCACCCAGCCACCGCGGCTCCATGGCGAGACGACATACATCGGCACGCGCGGTCCGGGACCGAACACGCCGCCGCGAAACGTCGGATCGGCAGCCAGCGGCGGCGCGTAGTATTCGCCGATGGTATCGACGGTTGAAGCACCCGCCTTATCGCCGGTGAGCTGGCCGCCGAGCACATACGACGGCGCGGCTGGTGGCGGTACGTGATCGAAGAAGCCGTCGTTCTCGTCGAACATCACGAGCAGCACGGTTTTGCTCCAGACCTCGGGATCGCTGATCAGCGCCTTGATCGTCTCGGCAATGAACCAGCCGCCCTGCACCGGACTCGACGGCCCGGTGTGCTCGGAGTACTCGGCGGGCGCCACGATGTACGACACCTGCGGCAGCGTGCCACCGAGCACGTCGCTGCGCAGGCCATCGAAAGTGCCGCGCGGCAGCGTCGTCGTCAGGCCCTTGAGCAGCAGCGGATTGTTCGGCTCGGTCTCGCGCTTCTCATAGGCCTCGCGGAAAGGCTTGAAGCCTTCCAGCGAGTTGTCGGTGAAGTTGTCGTCCATGTCCTGGTAGACCTTCCAGGACACGCCGGCGGCTTCCAGGCGCTCGGCATAGGTGGTCCAGGTGAAGCCTTCACCGGAAGGTCCGAGATCGTCGTTGTCGTTGTACAGCCGCGGGCCGCCGCCGGTGCCGAAGGGATCGTTCC
>JALYJV010000112.1 GCA_030775105.1 Pseudomonadota bacterium
GAGTGTGGTTGTGTCGTCCCGGTGACAACAGAAGCCCGTTCGTCTCGAGTGCCTGCGAAGCAGGTGTATCGAGAGACCGCCCTCAGTTGGAAGAAGCCTTATGGAGAAACAGCAGATCGATTACAGCGAGGGTCGGCTGAATTTTCGCGGCCAGCTGTTCTGGGATGAAAGCCTGAGAGGACGTCGCCCAGGCGTCATCGTTTTTCCCGAAGCCTTCGGCCTCAACGAGCATGCGCTCATCCGCGCCCGGCGCCTTGCCGAGCTCGGCTATGTCGCCTTCGCGGCCGATCCGCACGGGGATGGAACGGTGTTTCCCGATCTGCCCAGCCTCAGCCCGGCGATCCGCGCGCTGTATGGCGATCGCAATGCCTGGCGTGCGCGGCTGCGCGCAGCTTTCGATGCGCTGTGTGCGCAGCCGCAGGTGGACAGCGGCCGTATCGCCGCGATCGGCTATTGCTTCGGTGGTACCTGCTGTCTGGAGTTGGCGCGCAGCGGTGCATCGCTCGCGGCGATCGTGACGTTTCACGCTGGCCTGATTGCCGAAGTCGACGGGGACGCCGGTCGTGTAAAGGCCAAGGTGCTGATCTGCAACGGCGCCGACGACACGATGGTCAAGCCCGAAGTGCTCGACGCAGTGATCGGCGAGTTCAGGCGAGACGGTGTCGACTGGCAGCTGATTCATTACGGCAACACCGTGCACAGTTTCACGAATCCCGACGCCGACGAGCGCGGTGTCGCCAATTTCCGCTACAGCGCGGTCGCCGAGCGCCGCTCGTGGGCGGCGATGCGTGGATTCATGGAAGAAGTATTCGGCTGACCGGTTCCAACGAAGGCGTGGCCCGGATGAAATCCGTGGCTTTCGATTGCCCAGAGCATGAACCCCGGATTCCATCCGGGCTACTATCATGCGCACACCCGTCGTTTGCTCCGGCCCACACAAAACCATGAACTCACCGCAGTCCGTCACGCGGGTGATTCACATCCTTGAAGCGCTGTGCGCAGCGCCGGAGCCGCTGAGCCTTGCGCAGCTGAGCCGTTTGCTCGAAGCGCCGAAGACCAGCATCGCTGCCTTGCTGCGCGGCCTCACAGAAGCGGATTTCGTGATTGCTGCCGACGGCGTCTATCGCCTCGGGCCGCGTGCTTTCGGCATGGGCAGCGCCTTGCTCGAGGCGCGCAAGCGCCTGCATTCCTCCGACCTGATTCGCGACGGCATGCGCCGCCTGGCGGAGCGTTCAAGCGAAACTGTGCTGTTCGCTGTGCGTGACGCCGGTAAGGAAACGATCACCTACGTCGACGTCATCGAGAGTCGCAATGCAGTGCGCTTTTCCGTGGCCGTGGGTGATCGCCGACCCCTGTACTGCACGGCCGGTGGCCGCGTTCTGCTGGCAGCCAGTTCAGAAGCCGAGGTTCGCGCCTACCTGAAGCAGCTCAGGCCACAGGCGCTGACTGCAAGCACTGAAACCGACAAGCGCAGGCTTGCGCAGATCATTGCGGACGCACGCGACAGCGGCGTGGCGCAGACGGTGGATCAGGCTGCTGACGGCGCGGCCGGCACCGCGGCGGCGATCCGTGATGCATCGGGTGCGCTGCTCGGCGCGCTGATTGTCGCCGCCCCGAGCGGGCGCCTGAAGCGTCGTGGCGACACTCTTGCGCAGATGGTGGTCGATGCCGCGAAATCGATCTCTGCCAATCTCGGCTACCGGGCGAGCAGGCGCTGAAATGTCCTCGCTGATCATCGGGTTGATCATCAACTACGCGGTGTTCTTCGCGCTGATTCACTTCATCGTGACGCGGAAGCCGAAATGATCATCGGCCACTACGCTGCGGCGCTGATTCCGTACAGCGGGCTCAAGCAGCATCCGTTCTGGCTGCTGCTGCTCTGTGCCAACGTGCCGGAGTTCCTGTGGCTGATCCTGGCGCTGGTCAACGTCGAGCCGGCGTCGCCGCCGTCGATGCTCGATGCCAGCTTCCAGAACCTGCAGGTGGCGATGACCTATAGCCACAACCTGATTCCGGGGCTGCTGCAGGGCGTGCTCGTCGCGGGTCTGGTATTCGTGTGGTTTCGCGATCGCAGCCTGGCCTTGTGGTGCGGCTTTCTGGCGGTGTTTCACGTGCTCTGCGATCTCGTCGTCGGTTTCGAGCACCAGTTGCTGAGTCCGGATTCGCCGCAGGTTTCGTTGAACACCTACGGCACCATGCCGCAGATCGCGATCCTGATCGAACTGGTGTTCAGTGTGGTCTGCGTGTGCTGGTATCAGCACACCGAAAAGCAGCGCGGCCGTGCCTTGTCGGCCGGCCGTGCGACGGCGCTCTATGCGGTGTTCATCGTCGGCGTGCTGGTCTGGCTGCCGGCAGCCACGCATTCGCTGCGCGAGCAGCTGCTGTTGCTGGGGATTACCCTGTAGCCCGGATGAAATCCGGGGCTTTTGGCCTGCGGTGAATGCAGATCCCGGGTTGCACCCAGGCTACATAAGATCAGGCGCTGCGGTGCTTCAGCTCCGCCAACACTTCCTCGGTATGCGCGCCGAGTTCCGGCGCCGGGCCGTGGACATGCCCCGGCGTGTTCGAGAACCAGGTCGGTACGCCGGGGAAGCGCACCGGGCCGTATTCTGAATCGACCGTCTCGAAGAAGCCCACCGCGTTCAGGTGCGGATTGTCGAACAGTTCGTCGGGCGTGCGCAGCGGTGCTGCCGGAATACCGAGAGACTGCAGCAGTTCCAGCCACTCCTGTGTCGTGCGTTCGAGAAAGGTCTGCGCGAGCAGGCCGTAGACGGTGTCGATCTGCGTGGCGCGCTGCTTGAGCGTCGCCATATCGGGGCCAACCCACGCCGGCTTGACCGCTTCGACGAACTTGGCCCACATCTTGTCGTTGTAGATCAGCGCCGCGATGTGGCCGTCCCTGGTCTTGTACGGCTTGCGGTTCGGCGCAACGGCGCGCGGATAGTGCGCGCGGCTCAGTGGCGGGCTGAACATCGCGCCATTGGCGTGCTCGACGAGCATGAACGACGCCATGGTCTCGAACATCGCGACTTCCACTTCCTGGCCTTCGCCGGTGCGCGCGTGATGGAACAGCGCCATCGTCGTCGCGTAGACCGCGGTCAGGCCGGCGACCTTGTCGGCAATGATCGAACCGACGAAGTTCGCTTCGCCGGTCAGCATCTGCTGAACCTTGGTCAGGCCGCACTCGGCCTGGATCGTGTCGTCGTAGGCGGGCAGGTCGCGGTCCGGCCCGCGGCGGCCGTAGCCGTAGGCGTTGGTGTAGACGATGTCGGGCTTGATCGCGGCCACATCCGCGTAGCTGAAGCCGAGCTTGGTGATCGCTTTCGAGCGCATCGTGTGGATGAAGACGTCTGCAGTCTCGAGCAGCGCGCGCAGTGCGGCCTTGCCGCTGTCGGTCTGCAGATCGAGGATCACACTTCGCTTGCCACGGTTCACGTTGGCGAATACGCCGCCCATCGTCGGCGAGGGCCCGACCGAGATGTAGCGCGTGCCGTCGCCATCGGGCGGCTCGATCTTGATCACGTCCGCGCCCATGTCGGCCATGATCTGGGTGCAGTACGGCCCCATGACCATCGCGGTCAGGTCGATGACCCGGACGCCGGCCAGGGGCCCCATGCGTTGTGCGGACTTTTCCATGGATTCCTCGTTGCTGATGCGTGTTCAGCCACGTAGCCCGGTTCCGCGCAGCGGAGCCGGGACACTTGCGTATCGGGCTGTGTTTCCCGGCTTCGCCTGCAGCGAAACCGGGCTACGTTGATCCGATTGTTTCACGAGCAGCGTACATATTCCAGTACACTGAGCTAATATCGGTTCAGTAAGATCAGGATATAAAACATGGATTTCGCCTTCACGCCTGACCAGCAGAACATCCGCGACACCATCCTCAAGCACTGCGCCCAGTTCTCCGACGATTACTGGCTGGAGCGCGATCGCGATGCGGTGTTTCCGCTGGATTTCCTCCAGTCGATGGCCGATGCCGGCTGGCTCGGCGTGGCGATGCCGGAAGCAGTGGGCGGCGCTGGCCTGGGCATCACCGAGGCGGCGATCATGATGCAGGCCGTTGCCGAAGCGGGTGGCGGCATGACTGCGGCGTCGAGCATCCACGGCCCGGTGTTCAGCATGCAGCCGGTGCAGCTGTTCGGTACCGAAGCGCAGCGCCAGCGCATGATTCCGCCGGTGCTGCGTGGCGAGGACCGCATCTGTTTCGCGGTCACCGAGCCCAACGTCGGGCTCGACACGACCAAGCTCAAGACCCGTGCCGAGAAGCGTGACGGCGGCTACCTCGTCAACGGCGAGAAGATCTGGATCTCGGTCGCGCAGGTTGCCAACAAGATGATGTTGCTGGCACGCACGACGCCGCTCGACCAGGTCAAGCGCAAGACCGATGGTCTTTCGCTGTTCTTCACCGATCTCGACCGTAGCAAGATCGAGGTGCGCCTGATCCACAAGATGGGACGGCATGCGGTCGACTCGAACATGCTGTTCATCAACGACCTGTGGATTCCGGAAGAAGACCGCATCGGTGCCGAAGGCGATGGTTTCAAGATCATCCTGCACGGCCTCAATCCGGAACGCATCCTGCTCGGCGCAGAGGCGATCGGTATCGGTCGCGCGGCGATCCAGCGTGCGGCGAAGTACGCGCGCGAGCGCATCGTGTTCGACCGGCCGATCGGCATGAACCAGGGCATCCAGCATCCACTCGCGAAATGCTGGGCCCAGCTGGAAGCCGCGAACCTGATGGTGATGAAGGCGGCGACGCTGTTCGACAAGGGCGTCGACTGCGGCGTCGAAGCCAATGCCGGCAAGTATCTGGCCGCCGAGTTCGCGTTTGAGGCCTGCCACACGGCGATGCTGACACTGGGCGGCATGGGCTATGCGCAGGAGTATCACGTCGAGCGCCTGCTGCGCGAAGTGCTGATTCCGCGCACCGCGCCGGTCAGCCCGCACATGATTCTGAACTTCATCGCCGAGAAAGTGCTCGAGCTGCCGAAGTCCTACTGAGATAAAGGCCTGCCAATGACCAAGACCCAAGAACTGTTCAGCGCGCGCTCCTGGCTGTTCGCACCCGGCGACAGCGAGAAGAAGATGCAGAAGGCGGCCGACAGCGCTGCCGACATCGCGCTGTTCGATCTCGAAGACGCGGTTGCCGATGCCGAGAAGCCGAAGGCGCGCTCGCTCGTGCAGAACTTCCTCAAGTCCCAGCTTGGCGATCATGCGCGGTTGTGGGTGCGCATCAATCCGCTGCAGGGCGAACATGCCTTGCTCGATCTCGTCGCGGTGATGCCGGGCCGGCCCGGCGGCATCATGGTACCGAAGACACGCAGCGGCGCGGATCTGGTCGTGCTTGATCACTACCTGTCGGCGCTCGAAGTTGCCAACGGCATAGCGCCGGGCAGCACGAAAGTCTTTCCGCTTGTCACCGAAACCGCCGAAGGCATGCTGGCGACCGGGACCTATGCCGGTGCACCGCGTCTGGTCGCGATGACCTGGGGCGCCGAGGATCTCGCCGATTCGCTTGGCGCAAGCGAGAATCGCAATGCCGACGGAAGCTACGGTTTCACCTACCAGCTCGCGCGCAGC
>JALYJV010000113.1 GCA_030775105.1 Pseudomonadota bacterium
GTCCGGAATCACCAGTGCCGTGCCTCGATAGGGAATGTGAACGACGTAGGTCCCGGTCATGGACTTGAACAACTCGCCGGTCAGATGAACGATGGTGCCGTTGCCGCTCGATCCGTAATTGAATTGCGCGGGCTGGGATTTCAGCAGTGCCGTCAACTCGTTGACGTTGGCCGCTTTGACGTTCGGCGCGATCAGCAGCACATTGACTGAGTTGGCCACGTGCGCAACCGGCGTGAAGTCGGTCTGCGCGTTGTACGGGATCTTCGGATTCAGGCTGGGGCCGATCGAATGCGTCGAGCTGGTCGCCATCTGGATCGTGTAGCCATCCGCAGCGCTCTTGGCCACGAGGTCGCTGCCCAGAGTTCCGCCGGCACCCGGGCGGTTATCGACGATCACCTGCTGTTTTAGCCGGTCCGACAGCTGCCGAGCGAGCTCGCGCGACAGAATGTCGGTTGCGCCGGCCGGGGGAAATGGCACGATGAGGCGGATCGGTTTGGACGGGTAACTCTGCGCCGATGCCGCCAGCGGCCACATGAAGATGCAAGCGGCGAGAACACGACGTAAGCTCATTGGGAAACCCTGGTCGAGTAAGTGAAGAGCGAAGCGACGCAGCGGCGTCGTTCGCTCGTGACCTGAATCGTACTAGGCAGCCCGTAGAGGAGCCGCGTGCGTGTAAGTCTTGATCATGTGCATATCTTTTCGTCCGATCTCTCGGCGACACTGGATTTCTTTTGCTCAATGCTCGACGCCAGAGTCGTTTGGGACGAGGAAGCCGCCGGAGTGCGAAATGTTCGACTGGCGCTCGGGCACGCATTCATTCATGTGTACGAGCAGCGGCCAACGGTCGAGCGGGGAGGCCCAATTCATCATTTGGGGATCGAGACCGACGATCTCGACGCGCTGGTGGCGAAGATGAAGATGAAAGGGCATTCGTTCCGTAACATCATTCGGGAGCACCCCAAGTTCAGATATGTGATGATCGCCGGGCCGGATGATCTGTTGATTGAACTCTTCGAATGCCACGAGCCGCAGCGCTGGCAGTTGAGCACCTGACGGGAGACTGCAATGCTGGTCAACAAGGTAGAAAACAGGGAATGGAAGCCCACCGAGACTTCGGGTGTCGAGCGCAGCCTGTTCCGCAATAACGACGCGGGTGGCCGCAGCTCCGTAGTTCGTCTGAGAAAGCAGGCGCGCGTTCCGCGCCACGCGCATCACGGCAACGAAGAAGTGGTCGTTCTTTCCGGGACAGTGCTGATTGGCGGGGTGGAGTTGGGTGAAGGTGATTACCTGTTCACGCAACCCGGCGAGGAGCACGATGTGGTCGCATTGACGGATGCGGTCATCTTTGTTTCCTCGCAGAAGAGCGTGACGGTCGTTGAGTAGAGCGGAATGAACTCGTCATCTCCGCGTCCGTCCCCGAAGATTGAGCCTGAAGAGTCGGCTCTGAGGCTGGCGGTCTTGATTGACGCCGACAATGCGCAAGCCGCTGTCATCGAAGGCCTTCTTGCCGAAATCGCCAGATTCGGCGAGGCGACTGTCAGGCGAATCTACGGCGATTTCACGTCGACATCGAGCGCATCCTGGAAGAAGGTGCTGCAGCGATACGCCATCAAGCCGGTGCAGCAGTTCGCTTACTCGACGGGCAAGAACGCGACCGATAGCTCATTGATCATCGACGCAATGGACTTGCTGTACACGCGAAAATTCGACGGCTTTTGCCTGATCACGAGCGACAGCGACTTCACGGGCCTGGCAATGAAGTTGCGGGAAGAAGGTTTGAAGGTTTACGGCTTTGGCGAGGAGAAAACTCCGGAGGCATTTCGCAACGCGTGCCACAAGTTCGTGTTCACGGAAGTCATCCGTTCCAGCGCGGCCGCTGAAACAGTGCGCGCGCCTGCGAGAGTGGCGCCAAAGCGAAGGTCTTCACTTGTAGGAAAATCGGCAGCGCCCATCGCGCCCCGACCGGACTTCCCTGAGAGCTTTGTGATGGATGCGCTCGAGAAGTCGGTGGGCGAAGCCGAGTGGGTACAGCTGGGAACGTTTGGCAGCTACCTAACCAAGCTGCAGCCCGACTTCGATTCCAGGCGCTATGGCTACAAGAAGCTGTCCGATCTCGTCAAGGCGAAGACGGACCTTTTTTTGACAGAAGAGCGGCAAGCCACAGGTTCGAATCAGAAAGTTCTGTACCTGCGCGCCAAGTAGAACCTGCTGCCGATAACGCTACGGGGCTTCCTGGAACGCGACTTCACGCTTCTTCTTGATGTTTGGCAGTGCAACGATCACGATCAGCACCGCGGCGGCCACCAGCAGTCCGAGCGACAAAGGCCGCGTGAAAAAC
>JALYJV010000114.1 GCA_030775105.1 Pseudomonadota bacterium
TGAGAGGACCAATCGCGAGGCGACTCTGACCTTACGGGGCATGCTTCGTCTCCCCGCATTTGATAAATGGGCAACTCCGGAAGCGGGGATACACCCATGGGCCGGAATGCTGACGGGCACAACTCAAATGCAAGCGAGCGCGGCCCTGAGCTGTCCGCCCGATGGAAGGGTCAGACGCCGCTGCGGTTGCCCTGCGAACGTGCAGCCAGTCTTTGACCGAGCCAGGCAGTGGGCAGGTAGGCAAGCAACAGATCCACGGCGCTGAACCACGCTGGCGCAGGGAGCATGATGGCATTGGCAATCCCGCCCACCAGGAAGAGGCCCCCCACGACGTAGGCCGAAACGGGGGTTCTATTGGGTGCGATCAAACCGGCAACCAGGGCTCCGACAAATGTTCCGAGGGCGTGTGCCAGAAATGGAAATACGAAATGCTTCGCCTCGAAGAGATGCAAGGAAGCCTTCATGCCCTCCATCGTCGTCACATCGGCACCAACTGGCGGTGGTATGACCTTGCCGCTGATCAGGATGAGTCCCATGTTGACGGCGCTGCCGAAGACAAGCCCGAGCAGCACAGACAGGAGTACACGAAAGAATTTGGCCATGCGGTCACTCCAAGTAGCGGGGTCTGTCGTCCAATAGCCGGCCGAACGGCTGTACCCAAATATGCTTGCGCCAGCATGTGGGCATGGCCGATCCACTCAACTCAATGCCATATGTCAGGTTTTTCGACCCGCAGGCGGCGGCCGAGTTATACCGCTCGGGCCAAATCGGGTGCAAGCAAGCCGGGATGGCGAGGCGCTGGCCCAAAGGAGTCATTCGCGGGCTACCGCATCAGGCACTCCGGAGACGGTCGCTGATCGTCCCGAGCGGGCGATCGTAAGTCGGGGGCCTCTGCTCATTTCCCGCCTACCGCCTACCGCCGACCGCCGACCGCCGACCGCCGACCGCCAGGATCGAGGGTAGACTACGACCAAATCAACGCGCTACGACCCTCGCTCGGCGATCCCATGCCAAACGCCGATTCTTCCGGATCAGCTGGAAACAAACCCGACGCCGATCAGCGCAACCCGGTCCTGACGGCGTTGCTGCAGATGGCCGTCAACGTGCTCGACGCACAGTTGCAAGAAATGTTCGACCGTGCGGACGATATCCTCTTCGACTTCGCCGGAAAGGCGAGTACCTCCGAAGAGCAGCGCTTGTACATGGACACGATGCGTACCGTCCGGCTCCAACGGACGAAAATCGTCGAACTGTTCCAAGGGTCTATCGAGAAAGCAATCAGTCAGGTGGATGAGGGCGTTCCCGCGCGTGATGCCGCGCAGGCAGACGACATGTCGCTGTGGTCCGTGGAAAGCCATGACGCGAGCGAAGAGCGACTCGCGGTCAGCAATATGGAAAGCAAAGCGGCTTCCGCGAACGCGCAAGAACTGGTCGAGCTCAAGCGACGTCTGGCAAATCTGTCGGACCTCGCCGGCGGCGTAATCAGCGATGATGCGATGTCACCTGGCCGCATCATCCGCTCGTTCCAGGACTCGATGCACGACTTGCCGGTCGAATTTCCGGCCAAGCTGGTCATCTACAAGCTGTTCGACCGCATGGTACTGAGCCGGCTGACAGACCTGTTCACGGGTGCCAACCAGCTGCTGGAGGGTCACGGTGTCGTGCCCAGAGCACTGGATTCCGGAAAGTCCAAGTTTCGCAGCGGTCTCGCGCCTACACAAAGCGATGCAGGTTCGAAAGCGCCGCACTGGGCGACGTCCCTCGACCCGGCGACAATCGCCGCGTTTGGCCACACCCAGACACAGGCGCCGATATCTTCCCCCAACGCGGCCTACAGCAGCAGCGCTTATTCCGGATTGCCAACCGCATGGAGCGCGGCCGGTGGTCAGGCGCACGGCACCGGCGTCAGCGACGCTGTGCTCTCGCACGAAATCTCGAACATCCTCACGAGCTACGGGCAGGGCAACCGCCCGCAGGCCCCTGCTTGGCTGCCACCGGAATCCGTGGCACTGGTGGCGCGGATGTTCGATGGCTACTACAGCGATTCGCGCCTTCCGGAACGCTTGAAGCCGGCTCTCGGCAAGTTGCAGATGCCGATCATGAAGGCGGCCCTGTCCGACCGCCGCTACTTCTCGGATGCGCAGCACCCAGCGCGGCGGATCATCAATGAGCTGTTCGAGATTCTCCTGCAATTCGGCACGGAGTCGGAAGGCGACACGGGCCATACCACCGATGATCTGCACAACCTGATCGACGCGGTCTCAGGATCGTTCAAGCTGGATCCCGCCACGATCAAGGACGAGGCCAAAGGGGCGCCCGACGAGAGTACGGCGCAGAGTTTCCTGCACGAACAGGAGTCTGTGCATCGGCAGAAGAACAAGGCGCGCATCGAACGCGTTCGCCGGGTGGTTGCGCATGAACTACGCCGGCGCATGGGCGAACACCAGGTGAGTCCCGGCGTCATGCGGCTCATGCTTTCCGGGTTCGGCCCGATTCTGAGCGTGGCCTACATTCGCGGCGGCACTGAATGCACCGAGTGGAACGACACCATGCAGCTGATCGATCGGGTGCTGGCAAGCTTGTTGCCGTATAGCCCCGGCGAAGTCTCTGCGAGCCGCCGCGACGAGGAGTCGGCGGTAATCGCCGCGATCACACACCGCCTTGCCCGCGTCGGTTTTACCGAAGATCGTTCGGTCGAAGTCTTGTCGGGACTGCTGACCCACTATAGGGAGACGGCCGCGGCGCAAAGCCGCGGCGAGCCGCCGCCAATGTCCGCAGCACCTGCAGCGCCCACACACTCGCCGGCGGCGAGAGACCTCCACGGCCTGTTGTCGATCTTTCTGATTCCGAGTACCTGGTACACGCTGGTCGATCAGGATAAAACCAAGCACTGGGTACGCGTGAAGTCGTATTACCCCGCGCAAAACACCGTGATGTTCTCGCACTACATGGAGCCGCGCTACATCCGCCTGCGCGCAACGACCTTCGCGACCAGCCTTGTCGAGGGCCTTGCAACCCCGATCGAGCCATCAGCGGAACTGCGCTCTGCGGCCGGGCGCCTCGGCGAGCTCGAATTCCCACGGACCAGCGAAGCGATTGTTTGGACTGACGAGCCGACGGCGTAGATTGACGGGACGGCCCCGCGCCACTTCTGGTTCGCAGTTCTGGTCTACCACTTCTTTAAAAGACGCCCTGATACAGACTGCTTTGAGCTGGACCGCATGGGGATTTTTGCGCGGAGACAATACGAATGACACCAGCGCCGTCGCTCTCGCACCGCCCCGATGAAATGACCCACCGCCATCTGGCAGGGGAGCCACGGCTGTAGGCGCTCCTCGGTATTTTGACGATTTGGACACATCGGCAGCGATACAGGTACGTCGACGCCGCGCACGTCAGGCGCGCCCTCACTATGGGGAAGATCGGGACATACCCGCGATCGTCCCGCGAGGAATGGAAGAATCGACCTGCCTCAGGGCAGTGCTTTACTTCGGCGAACAAAAGTTGCGATGCACCGCTCATCGGATTCCGATGTACACATCGTCATTTCCTGCAGCGACGGAAGAAATTTCAGATACACCGTGACTGCCCGGTCGGGATGGCGCGACCTGAGCAGCTTGGCGTTTCGTTGCTTTCCGAAAGGGAATCGACCAGTTTGTAAAAGCCCTTAGGACTCGCTGTCGATGAAATCTGACACCGCGTCTATCCCTTCTGGTCGGCGCTTTCAAAGATGCCCGTTCCATCCGGCATGTACTTGGACGTCGGGCAGCCACACACAGGACGTGGCAATCGTGCGCGCGCGATTGCTCTACTTCTCCACTGTCCGCTTGTCTACTTCTGCGGAAAGCCCGCGATGTAGACGATAGATGCCAGCTGCCCATTGCGCGGCCGGATGCCGCAGCATCGCCGCACGATAGTCCTGTATGTAGGACGGCAATTCGACCTGCAGCGGGTATTGGATTTCAGGTGGCTGCAGGAGAGGCCCCATCAACGCGGCAGCTGTCAGGTCTGCGATGGAAAAGGCGTCGCCAACGAGATACGCGCGGCCTTGTCGCTGTTGCTCGATGCGGTCGAGCGCTGCCGCGACTGCATCACGATCCTTCTCCAGATTGGCCGCGCTGATCTTGTGGCGCAACCGGTAATACGTCGGGAATATTCGAAGCAACGGCCGCAATGCTTTGTAGGACGTTTCAGGCATGCCCGTTGTCAGCACCCGCAATGCGATATCGGGATCGCCTCCGAACAGTGGGGTAATGATCGCGGCGCGTGCCGCCGGCCCAAGCGTCTCGTCGAAATCGTCCTCCAACGCCAGCGCGCGCTGCCGCGCGGCAGCATCGTGCGGATACAGTGACGGCTCAGGATAGCGATCCTCAAGCGCGGCAATGATCCGTGTGGAATCAGCGATGGCCCGGCCGTCGAGCCACAAGATGGGCAGCTTGCCCTGGCCTGTCGCCCGCCAGGCTCGGATCAGATAATCAAGGCCGAGCACCTGTCGGCGATGGGGGATGCGCTTGTAGTCGAGCGCCCAGCGTACCTTCTCGTTGTAATGCGAGAGTGGAATGTGCCACAGCACTGCGGGCTTCATAGTTACCTCAGCCTATACACAAAGACGGAGAATCATTCAAAGATATCCTGTCGGAGTTCTTTGAAGATAGTCGAGTCAGCAACCCGCTCGCGACGTCATTTTCACTTCGGGTTGGGTGCCATCAGTGCCTGCGGCGCATTCCGCTGCTGATATCCAAGCGATCAGGCACGCAACTAGGTCGAATCCGATGCCGTCTCACTGCGATTCCGACCCTGCTGCTTGGCTCTGTAGAGCGCACGATCCGCTTCATCAAGAACAGTCCGTCCGACATCGCCGTTTGTTGGATAAGCAGCAATCCCTGCCGAAAGTGTGATGGCCCCAAGCGCATGACCGTTGCGAGTAATGAGTTTGAGCTCAGTGCATGCGCGGCGGATCTTCTCGGCCTGCTCGTAACCGTCCCGCAGCGTCGCATTGCGCATGATGATGGTGAATTCCTCTCCGCCGTAGCGGCAGATGACGTCGCCCTTGCGGGTATTGCTCTGCAGCAATCCAGCAACCGCTTGTATGACGCCATCACCGGTCGCATGGCCATGTTCATCATTCAGAATTTTGAAATGGTCGATATCCAACATGATGATCGCGTAACCCCGTCGATCCTCAAGGGAAAGTGTTTCGCTGAGAAACCTGCGGTTGTAGAGCGATGTCAGCGGATCCCGCAACGAGTTCTCAAGCAGCTCGAGTCGCAGCGCCTCGTTGGATTTCTCCAACGCTTCTCGTTCCGACAAAAACTGAGATGCCTTTCCAATGAGTGGCCACAAGACAACTGCAGTGCCGATCGAAGCGATCGCCGTCACAACCTTGACCGCCGCTTCCAGGTGATACACGGGCTTCCAGATGCCCACTACACCGACAAAGTGAGTCAGTCCGCACGCAAAGATGAAAATGCCAAACAGCACGAACATCCAACTGAACTGCAGATCCTTCTGACTGCGAATGAAGACCATCAGCGCTGACGAAATCGATAAGTACGCCAATCCGATGGTCATATCTGAAATGACGAACGTCCACAGAAGCCCCGGCTTCCAGGCCAGGCAGTAGCCGTGAGGAAGGCCGGAGCCCAGGAGAGAATCAAGAAAGCCATTCATTTGCTGCCCTCGATGCATGCACTGCGATTGCGATTGCCCAGCTTAATGTCTCATGGCGCGCTGCCCAGTCAAGCGCACCAAATCGTTGCAAGGCATGCCGGGACCGGCAATTGCTGCGCTGGGAGCATTCAGCTCCGCGCTTGGCCGCCAAGCCAGGAGCCCACGAGGAGAAACGACATGGGCGACTACTTTCCGATTATCGTGCTACTTCCGCTGATGGTTCTCGCGGGCCTGACCTTCGTGGTGATGATCGGTCGTCGCCGGCGAACTTCGCGCGGCGCAATCAACGCCCCAGCCCCGGGCAGTCCGGAATCGCCGCTGTTCGGTGAGCCGGAGAAGACGCCGAAAAGCTAGCGGTGTCCTGCAATTTGAGCGTTGCATCACCGCGCCGATGCAGTTTGCCCTGCAGGACACGCGGCCTTGCGGCCACCTTCTCGGATTGACAGCAGCCTATCGCTTGCTGAACACCAGCTCGCTGTCTTCAATCGGGCCAAAGCGCAGGATGGGCACATCCCGCACGTAGTCCTGGACGATCTTCCACGGGCGTTTCTTACCCTGCTTCGGCAGCTGGTCGATCGCGCGGCGGATGTATCCCGAGTTCAGCCCCCCCATCACGGTATCCTCAGCGCGGTTGTCCTCTGTATCCCGCGGAACGACCTGGGAATAGCCCTTCTTTTCCATGTGTTGCAGCAGGCGACAGACGTACTCGCTGGCGATGTCCGCTTTGAGTGTCCAAGACGCATTGGTGTAGCCGATGACGATTGCCGCGTTCGGAATCCCTTCAACCAGTACGCCCTTGTAGGTCATGCTTTTGCTCGGCACGAATGGCGTGCCGTCGACATCAACTTTCACACCGCCCAAGAGCTGTATGTTCAAACCGGTAGCGGAGACGATGATGTCGGCTTCCAGCTCTTCGCCGGATTTGAGCTTGATGCCTTTGGCCGTAAACGTGTCGATGTGATCGGTGACGACCGAGGCCTGGCCACGGTTGATGGCCTTGAACAGATCGCCATTGGGCACCACGCACAGGCGTTCGTCCCAGGGGTTGTAGCTGGGCGTGAAGTGCCGCATGTCATCCTTGTTCTTCAGCTGCGAGCGCACACCGGCGAGCAGGAGGCGGCGCACGACCTTGGGGCGACGGCGCGACATCCTGTAAAGGAACCGCTGCAACGTGATGTTGCGCGTGCGTGCCATCCGGTAGACCAGCATGTCCGGCAGGAAGCGCTGCAGGCGTGAGGACAGCGGATCAATGGCCGGCAGCGTCATGATGTAGGTCGGCGAGCGCTGCAGCATCGTCACATGTTCTGCAATGCCGGCCATTGATGGCACCAGCGTGATCGAGGTGGCGCCGCTGCCGATGACGACGACGCGTTTGCCGGCGTAGTCGAGATTTTCTGGCCAGTGCTGCGGGTGGATCAGCTGACCCTTGAATTTTTCCTGGCCGGGGTAATGTGGCTGGTGCCCGGCGTCGTAGTTGTAATAGCCGGTGCAGCCCAGCAGGAAGCTGCAGGTGAAGGTCAGCGGCACACCGGTGTCTTCGCGCTGCGCGGTGACCGTCCAGCATGCGTTATCGGTCGACCAGGAAGCGGCCGTGACCTTGATGCCGAACTGGATGTGCTCATTGACACCGTACTGCGCTGCGGTCTGTTCGACGTAGTTCTTGATCGACGGGCCGTCGGCAAGAATCTTCGGTTCTGTCCAGGGCTTGAAGTTGAACCCGAAGGTGTACATGTCCGAATCGGAACGGATGCCCGGATACCTGAACAGATCCCAGGTGCCCCCGATCGCATTGCGCCGTTCGAGGATCGCGAAGGTCTTGTCGGGAACCATGCGCTTCATGTGGCAGGCAGCGCCAATGCCGGAGATGCCGGCGCCGAGGATCAGTACGTCGTAGTGTTCGATGGTCATGTCAGAATCCTGAAGACGCGTTGCTCAGTGCAGCTTGCCGGGCCTCTGGCCAACCGCGAGTGAGGTTCGCAGATACGCCAGCGCCTCGGCGGTAGACCCTTCCTTGACCGGGTTGTACCAGGGCAGGAAGTACGGAAACTGCCTGCGCAGAATCAATGTCAACGGCGGCGGCAGATGGCCGCTGCGCGCACGCTTGGACCATTCGCGCCAGATCCAGGGTCTGACGAGGCTGGACTTATTGTGCGCGAAAGGTGTCCGCTTTGCCGTCGCGAGTTTCGGTGTTTCAATGACCGATACGGCAGGCCGCACCGCTCCGATTCCTTCCATCATCCGGGACACCCACATGCAGCAATCTTCGTCTGCTTCCAATCTGCTGGCGCAGCCGCTGCGCCTGCCCAACGGCAGCCTGCTGCGCAATCGCCTCGTCAAGTCGGCGATGAGTGAAGGGATGGGGACCTATGACAATCGTCCGACGTCGGCGCTGGTCGAACTGTACCGACGTTGGGGTGCCTCCGGCATTGGTCTGCTCGTGACGGGCAACATCATGGTCGATCGTCGCGCACTCGGTGAGCCGGGCAACGTCGTGGCCGAAGACGAGGCTGACCTGCCAATGCTTCGGCGGTGGGCGAAGGCCTGTACTTCACAGGGCGCCGCTGCCTGGGTCCAGCTCAATCACCCCGGCAAGCAGTGCCCGAAGGGCCTCAATCGCAGCAGCCTTTCTGCGTCGGCCATCCCGTTCCAGAAAGACATGGCGCCCTTCTTCAACGTTCCGCGCGAAGCGACAGAGCTCGAGATTCAGGACATCATTCAACGCTTCGGCCGCAGCGCGGCGATCTGCAAGAAGGCCGGCTTCGACGGCGTGCAGATCCATGGTGCGCACGGTTATCTGGTCAGCCAGTTCCTGTCCGAGCGCCACAATCAGCGCGGCGATCAGTGGGGTGGCAGCGCGGAGAACCGACGCCGCTTCGTGCTGGCGGTCTACGCCGAGATACGGCGCCAGGTCGGCAAGGACTTTCCGGTCGGCATCAAGCTCAACTCGACCGACTTCCAGCGCGGTGGATTCAGCGAAGGGGAATCGATGGCAACGATCCAGGTGCTGTCTGAAGCCGGCATCGACCTGATCGAGATCTCGGGCGGCACCTACGAAGCACCGGCCATGACCGGCACGATGGCCGATACGCGCAAACATTCGACCGTTGAACGCGAGGCGTACTTCCTCGAGTTTGCGGAAAAGATCCGCACCCTGATCAAGACGCCGCTGATTGTCACCGGTGGATTTCGGACTGCCTCCGGCATGAATGCGGCACTGCAATCCGATGCGCTCGATCTGGTCGGCATCGCCCGATTGATGGCGATTGATCCCGATGCGCCTTTGGCCCTGCTGAAAGGGCGCGACAGCGCGCACAGCGTCCGCTCGATCACGACCGGCATCAAGTTCGTCGACCGGATGGCCTTGATGGAAGTCGCCTGGTACACCTTGCAGTTGAAGCGCATCGGCGCCGGGCAAAATCCGCGTCCGAACGAAAGTGGGCTGTTCGCATTTCTCAAGACGGTGGGACACAGCGGCTGGGGTACGTTCAGGACCAAGCGTCTGCGCGCTTGAGGTGATCAACGGCCCCCTGAGAGGATCGCGACAGACTCAGTTCAGTCTCCAGCGGATCGCAGGTGAATTGACGCTGCGCTTCGCTTGGCACAGAGATCGAAGGCAGAGGGATAGCAATGATTGAGAAGTTCGGGAGCAGCATCTGGCGTATCCCCCACATCACGCACACCGCGCCCGGAGGCAGCGCGTATGTGCGCGCCTATGGCTGGGGATGGCTGAGCTGGCCGGGAGTGGTCGCGATCTTTGCCGGAGCAGCCTCACTCGCATTCGGCCCTGACGCCGGGTGGAAGCTGGCGCTGGTTTGCGGCGGCTTTGCCCTGGTTTTCGCTGGCGTGATACTGAATGGATTCAGTGAACGGTTGTCGATGAAGCTGGTCTATGCGCAGTGTCAGGATGTGGAGATTCAATACTTGCCCAGCATTCATATGGATCGCCTGGCGGGCTATGCGGTCCGCGCCAGGATGCGATATCAGTTCAACCTGAAAGACTACGAAGCGACGCCAGGGCGACAGGGCTACGTGCAGCTCGGAGCACTCGAGAAGGCCGAGGCCTTCTCACGCCATCTGCAGTCTGCTGTCGCGATACCGCTGTACATCGACCCCAAGCACCCGACGCGGGCGCTGTTCAAGTCCCTGTCGCCTTCTGCGGGGAAGGGAGCTCAGTAACCGGGCGGCACGATCCTCAGTCGAGAATCGAGCGCGCAATGATCTCCTTCATGATCTCCGACGTTCCGGCAAAGATGCGGTTGATGCGCTCGTCCTGATACATGCGGCAGATCGGGTATTCGTCCATGTACCCCGCTCCGCCGTGGAGCTGAACCCCTTCGTCGACGGCGCGGCCGTAGACCTCGCTGCAGAACAGCTTGGCGCGTGCCGCATCTTCAGCGCTGAGCTTACCCTCGTTGTGAACCTCGACGCAGCGGTCGACGAAGGTCTGCGCCACCTCGATCTCGGCGTCCAGTGCAGCGAGCTTGAAGCGTGTGTTCTGCATCTTCGACAAGGGCTTGCCGAAGACCTTGCGATTGCGCACGAACTCGCGCGTTGTATCGACCGCCAGACGGGCAGCAACGACGTTGCCGGCTGCCGACAGCAGGCGCTCTTCCGCCAGCGCGTGCATGAGGTGATAGAAACCCCGGTGCGCCTGGCCGAGCACGTTGGCCTTGGGCACGCGCACGTCATTGAAGAACAGCTCGGCAGTGTCCTGTGACTTAAGACCCATCTTCTTCAGGTTGCGCCCGCGCTCGAAGCCTTGCATTCCGCGCTCGACGAGAAACAGGGTGACTGCGTGCGGATTGTCGGGAATCGTTCGCGCCGCAACGATAACCAGATCGCAGAGGATGCCGTTGGAGATGTAGGTCTTCGCGCCATTGAGCAGCCAGTGGTCGCCGTGATCTTCTGCATGACTCTTCATGCCGGCCAGATCCGAACCTGCGTCCGGCTCCGTCATGGCGACGGCGAGGATGCATTCGCCGCTGATGATCTTTGGGAAGTAGCGCTCCTTCTGCGCTTCCGTGCCGAAGGTGCCGAGATAGGGTGCGATCAGGCGGCTGTGCACGGTCATGAAGAAACCGGCGTCGCCATACACAGCGTTCTCTTCGATGAGAATCTGTTCGTAGCGAAAATCCTTGATGCCGAGACCACCGTACTTCTCGTCCGCCCACATGCACAGATAGCCGGCCGCACCGGCTTTAAGAAAAGCCTCACGATCGACAATGCCGGCTTCGCGCCAGCGTTCCGCATGCGGGCGTATCTCCGTCTGGAAGAACTTGCGTGCGCTGTCGCGGAACATTTCCATTTCTGGCGTCAGTGGCTGGCGTTGCATGCAGCAGTTCCCCTTGTTGATTGCCGGTGGCGTTGGACGACGCTGTGCGCCTACAGCGTCTTGAGGTATTCGATCAGCGCACGCCGTTCAGCGTCGGTCAGCACGGCGGTGAAGTCGTGCCCGCCGTTGCCCTGGCTGTACAGGTGCGTGTTGTAGATTTTGCGATCTTCCGCCTGCTGTTGGCGGACCTGCAGGAAGATCGGCAGCTGACCGAGGTTCCATGCAAGCAATACGTTGCCGTACAGCTCATGAAGGATCAGCTGCGTCGGCGGTGTCGCATCGCTGCCCGGCGTGCAGTCGAGGAACGGCAGCGTCCCGGTGCCGCAGGGCAGCGCGTCGTACTTCCAGCCCATGCGGTCCTGATCGTAGGCGCGCGCAAGACTGATGTCGTAACCCATGACGACATCGCCTTGTTGGTCGGCACGCGCCGGCGTCGACACACGACGCCAGATCTTCGGTCGCGTCTCAGGCTTGAGCAGGCTTTCGACATCGGGCACCGCGCCATTGTGCAGATACGGTGCCGTCGCCCACACACCGTAGAGCGGCGGCGCGAGATAGCCGAGCGGACGTTCACCGCGAATCTCGCTGCGGTTCTGCGGCCCGCAGTCGTTTTCGGTGCCGATCGTTTCCGGATAACCGAGGAAACTCGTCGAGCCATACTGATTGACGGCTTCATTGTTGGTGTCGGCACGACGGCGATCCGTACGGATGACGTCGTGCGCCGCAATATTGCTCGCCACACCTTCGAGCACCGGATCCGCGAGATAGGCGGGATCGTTGACGTAGCGCGGCGAGTAGGCACCGTGACAACCCGCGCAGGAGCCGTTGCCACCTTCCGGGCGCGGTGCCGGATTGTCGAGATTGGCTCCCCACAGATCCTTGCTGTGGAACAGGATCGCGCCTCGCTCCGCCAGCGCGGTGTCGACCGGCAGCGGATACGCCGGCGACTTCAGCGACAGAATCCACTTGTCCGCATGCTGGGCATGGGCGCGCACCCAGTCCTCGCCCGACGTGCCGCCGACGACGCCATCCAGCGGCGTGTAGAAGATCAGATCGACGCGGCTCGAGTCTCCCGCAAAGTATCCGTCCTGGAACTTCAGCGGGCGCGAGCCCATGTTCCACCACGATGGCGTATCGCCCGATGCGGTCGAGCCCGACAGCAGCATGCTCAGCGTGTACTGGTCGATGCGCAGGCCGTTCTGCTGATTCGCGAGAAAGAACACATTGACGTCGCTGGCGTTGTTCGTGCCGCGGCTGGTACCAAACAGAGCGAAGATCGCGCCGGCCGACAGGCCGCTCTCACCAAGCTCGCGCGACATCAGCGCGATGTCCTGCAGGTTATTCCCCTGCCCGTAGTTGAAGCCGCCACCTTCGCTTGGCAGGCCCGCAGCGCTGCTGTGGCAGGCATGGCAGGTAAATCCGAATCTTCCGGTCCACTCGCCGTCCGATCCGCGCAGCTGCGTCACGAAGGCCGGCAGCTGGCCGCTGCCGCCGTCGGTCAGGTTCGGGTCTTCGCCGGGCAGCGGATACGGATTGCGCGCTGGCGCAATTGGCATGCCGTAGCGCTCGGCTGCCAGTTCGTCGAAGTTGTCCGGCCGTTCGCTCAATCCCCAGAGGCGCCAGAGGCGATTGTAGGAATCCAGCGAGCGCTGCAGAAACTGCGTGTCGTGATTGTCACCACCAAAGAAGGTTCCGGACTTGGGGCCACCGTTGCCGCGCATCAGGTCTTCGCCGATCTGCCAGCTCGCGCGCAACTCGCCGCAGGTGCGTGGCTGTGCTGCTTCGCCAACCAGTTCGGGATCGGCATGGCAGTCGGTCCAGTAGGCGTTGAAGTGCACCGCCCTGCCATCGCTGATGCCGGGCTTCACCAGTGAGCGCGGATCGGCAGGCAGCACCGCGTCGTCGTTGCGCTCCTTGCAGTAGTCGAACCAGACATGACCACCATGCTTGCTGCCAAGCAGCGGATACTCCTGGGCTACAGGGCCCTCGCCCAATCCGGCGAGCAAGGCCTCGCACTGATCCGGCGTCGCAAAACATTTCAGCAACACATCCATGTCGGCGTACGCCGCCGAGCCTTGTGGCCACGGCGCACCGCCGGAATGGGGTTGCTCCTGACCAGAAGCCATCAGCAGGATGCGCGACGTCGGGGCATTGCCGCCCAGTCGCTCCCAGCTCGCACGCAGGTTGTCGAGATCCTGTGCCTCGGCACCGAGCATGAAGTCGCGACCGTCCTCGACATCGCCGACACCGCCCGGCACATGACAGTTGCGACAGAACGCGAGACGCGGCTGTACCCGATCCGTGAACAGCACCTGCATGCTGCGCGGCGTGTTGACCCCTCCGCCACCGCCCGGCTGCGGTGTGCCGCCGGTGCCGCTGTATTCACCGGCGCAGGCACTGAGCAACAGTGCCGTCATCGCTAATGCCGATGGCAGACGCAGCAGACTTCGGGCCTGGGCGTACATGCAAACCTCCTCGCTGCGCAAAACCATGTGTGGTTGTCGCGTGGCCGTGACGGCTCTTGTTAGCGCACTATCTGCATTTTCATGACATTTGTCAATTTCAGATCGTCACGATATCCTTGGCCCAAATGGATGACGCCCTAGACCCCCTCGCCGTAGCCCGCCAGCCGACCCAGCAGCGCGCCAAGGATCGCTTCAACCGCATCCTGCAGGAGGCCGAAATCCTGCTGATCGAGAAAGGACTGTCGGGCTTCTCGATTCCAGACCTCGCCGAGCGGCTCGGCTACACGCGCGGCAGCGTCTACGCCTACTTTCCGACGCCGTACGCGATCCTCAACGAGCTGGTGAAGCATTATCTCGTCGATCTTGAGGCGCTGTTCTTCGCCCGCGCAGCCGAGCTGCGCACGCTGGAGTGGCGCGAGGGTATTGCGCGCGTCGTCGATCTGGCCGTGCGTTTCCACAATGCCAATCCGGCTGCGCGCCTGCTGATTCTCGGCGGCGCGGTCACGGACGACAGCTATCGCGCACAGGAGCTGACGAACAAGCGCCTGGGTGAGCTGGGACGCAAAGTGTGGTCGCCGGGCAAGGCCCTGCCCAAGGGCCCGCCGGACGTAACGACGCTGTGCGCGGATATCGGCACGGCGGTGTTCCGCCGGTCGTTCTTTGAACATGGAGAGATCACGCCGCCCTATCGCGACGCCGCGACGGCTGCGATGACCGGCTTTCTTGCACCCTACGTCGAGAACGACCTGCGCGCCGTCGCGCGCAAGGCTGTCACCACAACGACGCGTAAGAAGAAAACTGCTGCGGCGTCACGCTAGCGCCACAGACTGTCAGTCCCTAGAAGTTCCAGATCAATTGCACGTAATAGGCGCGCGGTGGTGCCAGCGATGGCTGCACGCCGAAATCCGTCGCGAAGAATCCGGCGGTATAGAACTCATCCGTGAGATTGCGAACGCCGGCCGTAGTACGCAGATTCCAGCGCTCGTAGAGATAGCTCAGGCGCGCACCTAGCAGCCAGTACTCGCCCTGCTTCGACGCTTCGCGATTGCTCGCCTCGTAGAAGAAGTCGTCTGTGTAATAGGCATCGAAGACCGCTTCGAGCGGTCCGCCGCCAACACCCCAGGTCTTGCTCAGCGACATCGTGGTCGTCAGCTTCGGAGTGCGGATCAGCTCGTTGCCGCTGTAGTCCTGATTCGACACGAAGGTGCCGTTGTCGCTGAAGCCGGAGGCTTCGTCGAAATCGAGGTACTCGGTGTCGAGATAAGCCGCACCACCGCTCAGCACGAGATCGTCGATCACCGACGGAAATAGCCGGATCATCCCGTCGAAGTCGGCACCAATGATCCTGGCCTGGCCGGCGTTCTGGAAACTGATCACGCCGCCGGCGAGCAGCGACAGATAGTAGGTCTGCAGATTCTCGACGTTGTAGTGGAAAGCCGCGGCGTTGAAGCGCACGAGGCCATCGAAAGCTGAGGTCTTCAGGCCGATCTCGAAGGCCTCGATCTCCTCGGGGGCAACGTAGTTCGGCTGGGTATAGATCACGATCGTGTTGTACGTCGCCGCCTTGACCGCCCGCTGCCACGACAGGAACAGCAGCGTGTCGTCGTCCGCGAACGGCCGGAACTCGAGGGTTACCTTCGGCGAGAAGTCCTTCTGCTTGTCCTGCGCCGGATAAGGATTGCCGTCGCCGTCGACAGCACGATTGGTGTTGTCGAACAATTGAACCTGACCTCCGTCGACGGTGCCAAGCCCAACCGTCGATTCCGCGATGTAGCGTTCCTCGATCTGGTAGCGGCCGCCGAGCGTCAGCGAAAACCAGTCCGCGAACGCGAACGTGGCCTGCGAGAACAATGCGCGCGAATCGGTACCGACCAGGCCGGTCATGTTGATCGCGCCGGTCGGCGCGACGGTACCGGGAATGAGGCCCAGGATGTTGACCAACGGCCTGGGAAGGGGAATCCCGAGCAGGGAGCCATCGGCGAGATCGACGCCGCCAAGAAAGAAGTCGAGGCCGCCGAATCCCATTGTCGAGCGGAAGTAGTAAGCGCCGAGTATCCACTCGAGCCAGTCCGGGCCAGCCTCGCCGTTCGACAGCAACTGCAATTCCACCGATTGCGCGTCGATGTACTGGCTCGGCGTCACGAAAGTCGACAGCGGCAGTCGCGAACCGTCGAAGTCGCGCAGACCGGCGGTGTCCATGCGCTGGTCGCTGCCGAGTAGCTTCGCATCGAACCATGGCGCGTTCCAGGTGACGCTGCCGTAGAGCACGGTATTGTCGTCAGTGATGTTGTACGGCCGCGAGTCGACCGAGCCCTCGTAACCGGGTTGCGGCGGAATCAGCACACCGAGCAGATCCGATGGATCCGACGTGAACGCGGCACTGCCGTTATAGGATTCCTGCTCGAACTGGAAGGCGGCGAGCCGGATATCAAGCTCATCGATTGGACGCAGGCGCGCCTTGACGCGATAGCCGGTCATCTCGTCGCCCGGCATCGGCTCCGCCGGCGTGCCGTAGGTTGCGTTGTACCAGCCGTCGGTGCTGCTGGTGACTGCGGTTGCGTTCAGACCGAACCAGTCGGTCAGCGGCAGATTGACGTGCGCGCGGTACATCTGCGAGTTGAAACTGCTGGCATTGGCCATCAGTTCGCCGTTGAAGCCGCCGTCGAGGTCTGGCTCCTCGGTGTAGATCGCGATGGCGCCGCCGGTGGCGTTACGTCCGAATAGCGTGCCCTGCGGACCCTTGAGCACCTCGATGCGATCGACCGCGCCGAAGTTCTGCGCGAGGTTCGAGGCGAACGGATAGTAGACACCGTCGATGTAGGTCGCGACGCTGGGCTCGGCTGCGATCGTCGCGTCGGTGCCGATGCCGCGCAGGAAGGTCATCACATAGCTGACCTGTGTCGTGACATTCAGCCCCGGCGTGATGCGCTGCAGGTCGGTCTGGTCGGTAACGCCGAGCGCGTCGAGCAGCTCACCGCTGAACGCCTGCACCGACACCGGCACATCCTGCAGGTTTTCCTCGCGCTTCTGCGCAGTGACCACGATCTCCTCGACAAGCCTGCTGCGCGGTGCCTTTTCGGTGCGCGCATCAGGTACCGGACTCGGCTGCGGAACAGGAATCACCGCAAGTGCCGGCGCCTCTTCGGGTATCTGCTCCTCCTGACCCTGCGGCTCAGCCGGTGCAACCAGCTGCGGTTCTGCCGTGGGCGTTGCGGCTGTCTCGGCTGTCTCGGCGGGCGCTGCGGGCGCTGCGGACTCCGCGGTGGGCTGTGCCGCGGCCGGTTCGTCGACAAACAGCCATTCGAGATCTTCCTGCGCCAGCAATGTGAGCGGAAAGCTTGCTGCAGCCAGAGCCGACAGGGCGGCGATGACGGTCGTTCTCATCCAATTTCCTCGCTGCGCACCCGGTTCGCGGCGTCTGCGTATTCACGCGCCGCTTGTGGTCAGGCTGACGCCGCAGAAAATGGCGGCTTTCATGACAATTGTCAATTTTATCGCCGGCACACGGTGCCGCGACTGCGAAAACGACGCGTCAGGTGCTCTGCGCGCGCCGGATCAGTCTGTTAGCTTCCCTGCGTTCCCGTAGCCCTATCGAATGCGATGCATCACCAGACCTTCGTGTTGTCACGACGCCCGGCACCACTCGGCGAGATGCTCGTGCTGTGCGACGAACATGGGCGACTGCGCGCGGTGGATTGGCAGGATCACGAAGCGCGCATGCACGCGCTGCTCGGTCGCCAGTATCCCGGTGTAGAAACCCGGATTCGGCCCGGATCGATAGACCGTTCATTTCATGGCGCTATCGATGCGTACTTCGCGGGTGATCACGCACGACTGGATGCCTTGCAGATCGAAACTGGCGGCACGGATTTCCAACGACAGCTGTGGCGCTCACTGCGGACGATCCCGGCGGGCCAGACCATCAGCTACGGTGAACTTGCACGAAACCTGGGGCGGCCGGACGCCTCGCGCGCCGTGGGACAGGCCAATGGAGCAAATCCGATCAGCATCGTGGTGCCCTGCCATCGCGTCATCGGCTCGAATGCATCGCTGACGGGCTATGGCGGCGGCATCGCGCGCAAGCAGTGGCTGCTGCAGCACGAAGGATTCGCGGCTGGTTCGGAGCGGCAAAGACCGCTCGAGTTTTGAAACAACAGCAAACCCCACCAACAAAAACGC
>JALYJV010000115.1 GCA_030775105.1 Pseudomonadota bacterium
CTATCGGACCACAGCCGCGCAAGCACCCGTAACTGCTTGTTTTGACAGTCCGGGCCACAGTCCGGGCCATGGATGGCCCGGCATCTTGCCCTGGATGGGCCTGGAGCCTGGGCGGCAGGAACCTAGCCAGCGAGGCAATGCCGTTTCGAGGCGGATTCGGATGATGGTTTGTGACCAATAGTGGTTCTATTGGCCACAAAGCAGCGCCGAATGCGGCCGAAACGGCGCAGCCGCAGCGGCTTGTGTTTCTGCCGCCCAGGCTCCTAAGTCCCGAAATTGATCTTGGCTTCCAGATTCGTCCGCGAATCGGCATTGGCCAGGGCTTCTTCAAGGGCGATCGCGCCGGACTGGTAGAGCCCGTACAGTGAAGCGTCGAAAGTCAGCATGCCCTTGTCGGACGACTGGTTCATCGCTTCCTTCAGCTCGTCGATACGCTGATTGAGGATCAGGTCCTGAATGAACGGCGTGGTGATCATCACCTCCATCGCCGCACAGCGCTTGCCGTCCTTGCGCTTGACCAGGCGCTGCGAAACGATCGCGCGCAGGGTCAGGGACAGGTCCATATACAGCTGGGAACGCAACGATTCCGGGTACAGGTTCACGATGCGCTGCAGTGCCTGATAGGCATTGTTGGCATGCAGGGTCGAGATCGCCAGATGACCGGTATTGGCAAGCTGGATGCAGGCATCCATGGTTTCACGGGTGCGGACCTCACCGACCAGGATCACATCCGGCGCCTCGCGCAGCGAGCTCTTGAGGGCACGCTCGTAGCTGACGGTGTCCTGCCCGACTTCGCGCTGGTTGATGATGCTGCGAATGTTCGGATGAATGAATTCGATCGGATCCTCAATCGTCAGGATATGCCCGCTGGAAATTTCGTTGCGATGGTTGATCATCGCCGCCAGCGTGGTCGACTTGCCCGAGCCAGTGGCGCCCACCATCAGCACCAGACCGCGCTTGTGCTGGATCAGATCCTTGAGCACCGGCGGCAGGCCGGCGATGTCATCGAGGCGCGGCACGGTCGAACGCACATGGCGCAGCACCATGCCCAGCGAACCGCGCTGGTTGAAGATGTTGACGCGGAAACGGCCGAGGCCACCGGCCTCGGTCGCAAGATCGATCTCCCAGTGCTCATTCAGATGCGCCTGCTGATCGGGAGTCAGAATCGAATACGCAACTTCCCTGATGAACTCGGCGGTCAGGATCTGCTTGCCGATCGGCATCAGCTCGCCTTCTATCTTGATCTGCGCCGGCGCGTTCGCGGTAAAGAACAGATCGGATCCGTTCTTTTCGACGCACAGCTTGAGGTACGGCAGAATCTTGAGCATGCGGTTCTCTGGAAGTCTGCGATGGACGGCGGCGCTTGATCAGCGGCGCATGATATTGGCGGACTCGTCTTCCTTCATGCGCATTCTTCGCACGCCCTCGTCCTCCAGCAGATTCTGCTGCGCACGCTTCGATTCCAGCTTGATACGCAGGCGGATTTCATTCTGCGAATCAGCGTTGCGGACCGCTTCGTCGTAGCCGATCTGACCTTCTTCGAACAGCTGGAACAGGAATTGGTCGAAGGTCACCATGCCTTGCTCGTTCGAACGCGCCATGACTTCCTTGATGCCGGTGACTTCACCCTTGAAGATCAGATCGGAGATCAGCGGCGAATTGATCATGATCTCCATTGCCGCGACGCGACCGCCACCTTCCTTGCGCACCAGGCGCTGCGAGATGATCGACTTGAGGTTCAGCGACAGGTCCATCAGCAGCTGTTCGCGCTTTTCTTCCGGGAAGAAGTTGATGATGCGGTCCAGCGCCTGGTTGGAACTGTTGGCATGCAGCGTCGCCAGCACGAGGTGACCGGTTTCGGCAAAGTTCACCGCATACTCCATGCCCTCGCGGGTACGGATTTCGCCGATCAGGATCACGTCTGGCGCCTGACGCAGCGTGTTCTTCAGTGCGTTCTCCCAGCTGTAGGTATCGGTACCGACCTCGCGCTGGGTGACGATGCAGCCGATATGCGGGTGCACGTACTCGATCGGATCCTCGATCGTGATGATGTGGCCGCGCGAGTTGGTGTTGCGATAGCCGACCATCGACGCCAGCGATGTCGACTTGCCCGAACCGGTCGCGCCCACCATCAGTACCAGGCCGCGCTTCTCCATGACGATCTGGGCAAGCTGCTGCGGCAGACCCAGCTGCTCGAAAGTCGGAATCTCGGTATTGATCGTACGCAGCACGCCGCCGACGCGGCCCTGCTGGATGAAGGCATTGACGCGGAATCGGCCAATACCCGGCGGCGAGATCGCGAAGTTGCACTCGTTGGTGGATTCAAAATCCTTGATCTGCCGGTCGTTCATCAGCGAACGAATGATGATTGCCGAAGCCTCGGCCGGTAGCGCCTTGTCCATCACGGGCGTCATCTGGCCATCGAGCTTGATGGCCGGCGGGAATCCCGTCGTGATGAACAGGTCCGATGCGCCCTTCTGCTTCATCAGCGCCAGCAGCTGCTGAACCAGTTTTATGCCTTGTTCGCGATCCATGCTTGGGCTCTGGTGATAAACGTTAAGCGGTGAAATTGCGCGGATCAGCCGACTTGTACTTGGCCTCTTCGAGCGAGGTCAGGCCCTTGCGCACCATCTCCTTGAGGCACTGATCCAGAGTCTGCATGCCCTCCTTCTGACCAGTCTGGATCGAACTGTACATCTGCGCGATCTTGTTCTCACGGATCAGGTTACGGATGGCCGGCGTGCCGATCATGATCTCGTGCGCGGCAACGCGTCCGCCACCTTTGCGCTTGAGCAGCGTCTGCGAAATGACCGCACGCAGCGATTCCGACAACATCGCACGGACCATGTCCTTTTCCGCCGCCGGAAAGACGTCGACGATGCGATCAACCGTCTTTGCAGCACTCGAGGTATGCAGGGTGCCGAACACCAGGTGGCCGGTTTCGGCGGCGGTCAGCGCGAGGCGGATGGTTTCCAGGTCGCGCATTTCGCCAACGAGAATGACGTCGGGGTCTTCACGCAGTGCCGAACGCAAGGCTTCGTTGAAGCCGAGCGTGTCGCGATGGACTTCGCGCTGGTTGATCAGGCACTTCTTGGCCTGATGGACGAACTCGATCGGATCCTCAACCGTCAGGATGTGACCGTACTCGTTCTCGTTGATGTGGTCGACCATCGCCGCCAACGTCGTCGACTTGCCAGAGCCGGTCGGCCCGGTCACCAGCACGATGCCACGCGGCGTTTCCGAAATCTCCTTGAAGATCGACGGGCACTTGAGATCTTCCAGCGACATGATCTTCGACGGAATGGTACGGAACACCGCACCGGCGCCGCGGGCCTGCGTAAACGCATTCACGCGAAAACGGGCCAGACCGGGAATCTCGAACGAAAAGTCGGTTTCGAGGAACTCGTCCCAGGCCTTGCGCTGCTTGTCGTTCATGATGTCGTACACCATGTCGTGGACCTGTTTGTGGTCCAGCGGCGGCAGGTTGATGCGCTTGACGTCGCCGTCGACACGGATCATCGGCTCGACACCCGACGAAAGATGAAGATCCGAGGCCCCCTGTTTGACGCTGAAGGTCAATAGCTGCGCAATATCCATGCGGATGCTCTGTAAGAATTCGTTATTGTTTCAGCCCCTGCACTCCGGTCAGGCCGCGCGAACGCGAGCCTGAAGACGGATGTAACTTGTTCAGACGTTAAAGACTATTCCCGGTAGAGGCAACATGACGCAGATCGCGCAGCAGCTTGCTGCAGTCCGCAGC
>JALYJV010000116.1 GCA_030775105.1 Pseudomonadota bacterium
CCATAGCCATGCGGCTATGGTGCGTTGTCTGCGTACTGCGCGCGTCGGAAACGCCCGGTATCAGTTGAGGCTATCCCGGCTGTTCCCCTTCTGCGCGTTACCCCTACTGCTTGATGAACGGCAGGCCAACGATCACCGAGGTCGGGCGCAGATCTTCAGCACTGCAGTCGCCCGGAACCGGCGCCTGACCGCTGTCGAAACTGAAAGTCGACGGCAGGCCCAGATACAGCTGCGTGGCCGCAGAATTCAGGCTCAGGACGTTGTAGCAGGGCTCGAAATCGAGGTTCGGGTCAGGGTCATTCGGGTTGAAGTCGAACGGCCGCTGCCAGCGCTTGGCCTGCTCGTCGAAGACGGCGTTTCCTGCATCCCAGACGCCGTCGATGAACGGAGATATCGAAGCCTGACCAGTGCAGGTGCTCGTGCCATACAGCGCGAACGACTCGGTGAAGATCTTGCCGGAACTGAAGCCGAGCAACAGCTTCGCGCCCTTGAATTCGCTGCTGTTGTCTTCGCTGTCGATATCGAAACAGTTTGTTGCCCAGGTGCCGAGCAGGGTACGGCCGAATTCGGCATTCGACGGCTGATCGTTGGCTGGCGCTTGCGGGGCATCGGCGACGACATTGATGCAAGCCTGGGCCGGCTCGCCGACGTCGCTGGCCGTGTCCCTAAACTTCACTTCAATACAGAACCGGTCACCCGTCTCGAGGTTGGTTGGCAATTCGACCTTGAAGTCGACCGTCGTCAGGAACACGAAGCTGACCGTTTCCTTGCCCGGAACTACGATGCGACTCTTACCACCCGGCGCGATGTTCGCCTGGAAGTAGGAACCTGCACCGGGGATCTTTGCGAACAGAGCGGACAGATCCTGCTCACCGGAAAGATTGATCGGCAGCGAAACCGTAGATCCCGGCTGCGCGGTGGCGTCTGGAATGTCTTCGATCTTCGGCGTCAACGCGTTGGTCGCCGGCGGTGTACCGACCACCTGCTCCAATGGCGAACCATTCGACGTCACCTTGTCATCGAGCGCTGCCATCAGATCATCGGGCTGGTCGAGCTTGACGACATCCGGGTCGGAATCACCGCCACCACCACCGCCACCACAGGCGGTAACGATCAGAGCAACGGCGAGACCGGCCAACAGCTTTGAGTGCAACTTACGCGGGTTCAGGTTGTTCATCTTTCTATCCTCAAATTGACCAGCTAGCTTCCTTGCCGGCGGGCACATCATCAGTTCTGGACAAACCAGGGCTTGCCGCTGTTGTCCATGTACAGTTCTCGTTGCTCTTCAAGGTTGAACGGCCGTGATCCGATACGGCCAAACACCGCGATCTGACCACCGGTCTCGTCGACCGCACGGTCACGGTGCAGGCCTTCCGATACCGCCAGTGCCGGTCGGTCGGTCTTGCGGTTGGCGATCAGCTGCGGCTTCGGATCCGGCGAAAAGCCGTAGAAGCCGGGCTGGGTTTCGGGGCTCATCAGCTGAATCACCTTGAGACCCTCGTCGCCATCTGCAACGTAGGCAAACAGCGACGCGTTGGTGGCGCCAACCTTGACGTCCCAGGCGTCCTTGATCTGACCATCGGCGTTGAACTGCTGATACAGCGTCGGTGCTTCGGGATTCGTGATATCGACGATCCCGAGCCCTTCGCTGCCAGCCGCCACATACGCATATGTGCGAACCAGATAGACACGCCGTGCATCCTTGAATTGCACCAGGGCTTTTTGTACCACGCGCGGGGCTTCCGGATTTGTGATGTCAACCACACGCAGGCCTTCATTTGTCGTCGCGAACAGGTAGCGGAACTGCACCGCACTGCTGCGCACTCCCTCAAGTGCGATCGTCGTCACATATTTCGGCTTGAGCGGATCCGCAAGGTTGAGCACGACCAGACCCTTGTCGGCCGCCACGTAGACCCAGTCACCGGCCACAGTCAGGTGACGTGCGCCATTCAGTACGCCGTCCTCGTTCCAGGTCAGCGCGCGCTCCAGGAAGTTGTTGCGCGGTTCGCCGTCGGCCAAGGTGTCGACATTGACCAGGATCAGACCTTCGACGCTGTCGCTGATCAGCGCGTAGTGGTAGATCGGGTGGAAGGCCTGCTCCATGTTGGTCTTGCGCATGAGGTCTCCCTCATTGCGCGTCGGTGCGATCGGCTGGTTGCTCGGCAGCGCCACACAGGTCGCGTTCGTCGTCTTGACCCGCGAGTCGTGGCCGAACGGCGAGAACGGCGCGGAGATGATGCGCTGCGAGAAGCCCTTGTTGGCGATCGCATTGACATCGTAGGCCTCGAAGCCGTTGTCGCCCTGCGCCACGAACAGGTACTCACCGCGCAGCTGCAGGCAGCCGACACGATCGCCGGTGCTGTGATCGTACTCTTCGGTCAGGGTCTGATTCGCGGCCTGATGCTTGGCGTAGCGCTCCGGATACGCATAGCGTTGCAGGTAGCTGCCGATCACCGACTGCGGCTCATCCCACTCCGTGACCGTCACTGCCGACACGCCACCATCAGTACCCAGCCAGGCGTTGTAGCCGACGAAGTTCATGAAGTTGGTACCGTGCAGAAGCAGCTGCGCCATGATCGCGTTGTTGTCGTTGGTCTTCGACAGATGGCAGTCCTCGCACATCTTGGTCTCGGTCTTGCGCTCGGTATGGGCGTAGTGCGGCGCAAACGCCTGCGAGGAGAATCCACTTGCCGCGATCGGCGGCTGCTGGATGTAGATCTTCTCGCGGTTGACATTGGTCGACGACAGCACCAGCGCGCTCGACGAGCGCACCGGAGCGATACGCCCACCCTTGGCCGGGCCATGCTTGCCGAGCTGGAAGACGTCGTCGCGAGCGACCTGCGGGTTGTAAGTCGCGAAGTTGCGCGATGCGCCGCCCTCGTAGTGCTGGCTTTCGGTCTTCCAGTTGGCCTGGATCGGCAGATGGCAGCCGCCGCAGCTCGTGGTCCACGAGGTGTGGCAGGTGACGCACAGCATCTCTTCTTCCTGATGCGCGCGATCCTCAGGCTTGACCTTGGTGCCCCAAGTCTGTTCCTTGGTGTCCTTCGACATCAGCTTGGCGCGTGCCGCCTTTTCGTTGTAGTGCGCACTGCCCTTGGTCACCGAGTCCTTGACCAGGCTCATTTCCCACTCGAGGCCTTCGGTCACGTTCGAGCGCTGGATCAGCTTGCCGTTGACCCATTCGAAGCGCAGCTGGTCGAACGGCGTGCGCGCGACGGAGAGGTCGTTGCCGCCCATGGGCGCTGCCGGGCCGCTGGTCAACAGCGACGGATAGGCGTCTGCCGAACCGTGACAGTCGACGCACTCGATCTCGATGGTCTGCGCAACTTCGCCATAGATATGACCGTCGCCGTGCATGTCCTGCGAGAAGTGGCAATCGACGCAGTGCATGCCGACGTCGACGTGGATCGACGACATGTGCACCGCCTTCTTGAATTTCTTCGGATCGTTGTCGGGAACGATCTGGCCGTCCTTGTCGAGCAGGCGACCCTTGCGGTCGCGCTTGAAGATCGCGCGGAAGTTCCAGCCATGGCCGTGGTAGTCGGCAAACTGGGTGTCCTTCAGCTCAGGATTCATCTCGCTGACCTGCTTGAGGAACTCCGGATCGCCCCACTTGCCGCGAATCGCCGCTTCTTCAGGATTGCGCTGGGTGATCTCGCGAATCTCGTCGATGGTCGGCTTCTTCTCCTTCTCCGGCCACATGTACGGCGCGTCGGACTCGTAGTCCCACATCGTGTAGCCGAGGAAGCTGTTCACGAACACGTTCGGCTGGTGCATGTGGCAGCTCATGCACTGGCTGGTCGGAATCGCGGACGTGAAGGCATGCTGCAGCGGATGGCCCGACTCGTTCTTCGCGATCGTCGGATCAATCGTCTGCGTCATGCCGGTGTGGCCGAACTTGGCATACGGTCCGCTGTGTCGCGGATCACGGTCGTTGGCATAGACCACATGGCAGGCGGAACAGCCCGAGTTGCGGTAGTCGCCCGGCTGCTCATTGGTGCCGAGGAACCACATCAGCGGATCGTTGAGACGGGTCTTGTGGACGTTGAGCACCGGCACTGAGATACGCAGACCGGTACCCGGGCCGCGATTCGACTGACGCTGGTCCGGACGGCCCGGCTCCTCGAGACGCTGGATCGTGCCGACGACATTGGGCACGGCGGTTTCCGGGAACAGGTTGACGATGTTGCGACCACCCCGTTCGAACACGCGGAAGACATCGCCGGGCGGCGTGGTCTGCCAGCTCGGCATCGGGTAGAGCTTCTCGAGCACGCCCTTGGCCTTCATGTTGTCGTCCGGAACCACCGGGCCGAGAACTGCCGTGGCATCACCCTCGCGGGAGTAAGACTCGCCGAGAATGTACTGCTTGTAGGGCAGGATGCCGTTGTTGTACGACGCACCGCCCCACAGCATCGCGCCGGTTGCCATGATGCTGCGCTCGGCCGCTTCGATCACCGGCAGATGGCAGGCACCGCAGGCTTCACGCACCACGCGGTAGTCGCTGGGGTTCATGAACCGCACGTATTCCGGGCTTTCACGATTGACCAGCGCATAGGAATGCTTGGGATTCGCCGACGCTGGCCAGTTCCATGTATCCGGGAACAACGGCAGCACATGGGCCTCTGCCAGCGCACCTTCATATTCAGCAGCACCCTTCTCGAAACCTTCCGGCTTCGTCACCGTTGCACTGCCGCCATGGCAGTCCGTGCAACCCAGGATCACTCCCGGCTGACGATGCATGGTCTTCTGATCGGTGTTGGTATGGCAGCTCACACACCCGCCACTCTTCGCGTCTGCCTCCGCCTGGGTCTGGACCCGCGGCGCGTCCGGGTAGACCGGATAGTCAATGTGGCGGGCGCTCTCGCCACCCGCGGCGACTGCGGGCAGCGACATCCACATTGCGCCGCTACCCAGCAACGCTGCGCAAAGCTTGATCACTATGGCTAGTCTCATGGCCGGGCTGCTCAATAGGTCAAGGTCAGATTGAAGAGAATGGAGTAAGGCAATTCATCATCGCCGTACAGCGCCTTGTAGCCGTCACCCGGCAACAGCACCGCGCTCGATGCCCGGAACACGACGTTCTGCGTGAAGAACGGTCGCCAGATCGCCGCAACCGACACGTCGGTGCCTATGTTGTTGCCGACATTCGCCTGCTGACGTGCCGCTTCGATCACCGCGGTATCGGCGAACGCGATCTGGTTGATGTTGCCGGACAAGCGCCACGCCGGCGTCACGTCGAAGTCCGCGCCGACACCGATCAGCACCGTGCCCGGATTCGTGAAGTTCGACTGGCCTTCGTCCTTCGAGCTGCGCAGCGAGTTGAGAATGCCGTTGCGCGCCGAGATCGCCACACCACCGCCGCCGATCAGCGGCACGTTCTGGCGATACCAGAAGCTGGTGTCGGCTCCGGCGAACAGCGCGTTCTCGATGACCGCATCGAAACCGCCTTCGACATCGTCATACGGATCGTCGTCGCCCGAGGCATACAGCAGGTTCAGGCGCACGCGACGCCAGTCGAAGTCCATCGACAGCTCGCTGGCCAGGAAGAACGCCGAGATGTCGGTCTCGCGATCGACGAACACGCCCTGGTCCGAATCGCCGGTCGCCAGGTAGGCCGAGCCGGTGAAATTCAGGCGGCCGATATGACCCTCGCCGTTCATGCCCAGGTAAAGCACGTCGTAGTTGCGCGGCTTCTCGACGCCGAGCGAGAACGGCCGCTCGATGAAGCCGTTGTTGTTGAAGTACGCGCCCTCGTCGCCTTCGCGGTTGCGGTTGTACAGCGCGACGAACTCGGTCGTCAGGCCCAGCACGCCGAGATCCTGCCAGTAGAGGTTGGCGACGAACACGTCGTCGGCACGCAGCGGCTTGCCGAGATCGTTAAGACCGGAGTTGGTGTCCTTCTCCAGACGCCGGAACCAGGCGACGTTGTACAGGAACTGGTTGTTGCTGCGATTGCCGAACAGGCGGATACCGAGGTTCTCGTCGCGGAACAGGAAGCCGCGGAAGTCCGCGTTGAACGGCTGGATGCCGATGCGCAGGCTGTCGAAGTCGTAGCGCTGGGTCAGATCCCACAGATGCTTGTCGACGAACAGATCCTGCACGCCGATGTGGTCGTCGTCGCGGGTCCTGCCTTCGGCCGGATCGATGAACAGCGCGCGGTTCTGCTCTGCCGTCACGCGGTTGACGTTGAACACCGGCGTGAAGCGGAACTCCCAGTCCGGCGGCATGAACGTCGTGTTGCCCTTGTACAGCACCAAGCCGACGGCGAGGTTCTGGTTGAGGATCAGCTGCTTGCCGGTACCAATCAGATCGAACTGACCCGGGCCCTCTTCGCCCTGCGGCGCGACCGGTGTCGGCAGCTGACGCGGCTCGACGATCGTGTCGGAGATGAGGCTGAGGTTGAAGAACCAGTCGTTACCGATGATCGGGCGGTCCGCTTTCAACGTGTTCTGGTTATACGGGTCATACCACGGATAGTTGGTCAGACCCAGCGAGCGCGTCAGCTGCCAACGATCAGGAACCGGTTCCTTGCGGAACTCATCCTTGGCCCCCGGCTTGGCGACCGGCTGCAGACCGCTGCGCTTGTTGGGCTGGAACGGCACGCGCTTGCCGGTCAGCGGCGAGCCTGGCTCACCCCGCTCACCCGAGGCATTCGGCCGCGTGTACCCGGGTTGGCCCGGGCGGCGGCGCTCGGAAACCCCGATGGTTGGCGAAGCGGGCGCGGCAGGCGCAGCGACAGCCGCCGGCTTGGCCTCGGCGGCACCCGGGCGTTTGCGTTCGGTGACGCCGAGACGCGGGGCTTCCAGTGGGGCCGCGACGGGCGCCGATGCCGCTGCAGCCGCTTTCGGTTTCGCTTCCGGAGTCGCCTCGGGCGTGGCAACCGGCCGTTCGGCGCGGCTACCGGGCCGGCGGCGGTCATCCTGGGCCTGCGCAACTGCGCAGGACAGCACGAGCAACAGTGCCAGTGCCTGCCCGACTCTGCTTTCAGAGGCCATTGCAGACCTCCTGCACATCGGAATCGAGGAATGGCGACTGTGGGCAGATGACGTAGCGCAGGTTCAGATCGAAGCCACCGGGTCGCTGCTGGTCTGCGCGGATCGGTATCGGTGCGTTGTTGATCGGATTGGCACCGCCGGATTCCTTGCCGACCTGGTCGATCGCGAGGAAGGGCAGGAAGTCGTCCTGCTCCAGACCATCGCCGGACAGGCCGATCGCACCGATCAGCTGATCGCCACGATAGATCGGGAAGCCGCCGGCGAACAGCGTGATGCCGTTACGGATTTCCGGAATCGGATTGATCTGCGCCGGTCCGCCGGTGAGGATGCCGCCGATCGTGTTGTAGCCGGTGCAGCCGGCGCCGACGAGTTCATTGCCAGGGCCGCCGTTCGGCAGGTCGGTCGCGATATCGATGTCGCCGTCGTTGTCGAGATCGCCGATGACGAACGCCAGATGACGGATGACCGCGTTGTAGACGAGGTCCAGCTCCAGGCCGGTCGAGAAGATGCTCCACTGCCCTTCCGGCTTCGACAGCGGGCCAGGGGCGTTGCCGTCGACATTGTCCGGATAGAACGGCCGCGCAATCAGGCCGAAGGCGCGCGTGGAGAACGCCACCTCGCCGTCGAGCACCTCGTTGCTGCCGAAGAAATCGCGGTGGGCCGTCACGTAGTTGCCGATGTCGATCGTCTCGGCCGCGCTCGCCGCAACCGGCACCAATGCCGGAGACAGGACCGGCGGATCGGGCAATACAGCTAGCGCGCCGGTTCCGGACGGCGGGCCGGGCGCGATGTACTGCGGGCCCGGGAGGTCGGCGATCTCGCGCACCTTGTTGGACGAGAAGAACAGCGAGCTGCGTGCCTTCTGCGCGTTGACGTCGATCGCGTCAACGAGGGCATCGCGCGTTCGCGCGGCGCCGACGATATCGCCGTTGGCGTCGACGATGACCAGATGGATGCCGGCCGGCGAGCCGAGCGGCTGACGCACCTGGCTGCGAGTGCGATTCGCGAGTTCGACGGATCTCACGAGCAGCGCCTCGACTTCCGCCTTGGTCAGCGCATTGGCGCCACCGCCGGCCTTGGCCGGGAAGCGGTTTTCGTTGTTCTCGTCGACGACGACGAAGCCGTCGGCATCGGCCAGTCCCGGCGGATCGACAACGCGGTCGGCCGCGCGGATGCCAGATTCAGGCAGACCGAAACGGGTGCCGGCCTGCACCAGCGCCCGCGCGTAGCCGCGGATCGCGATCAGGCCGACGCGGTCATTCAGCGGCGGCAGCGGATCGAAATCGCCAGCCGTCGTCGTGCCAGCAACCAGATCGTCGAAAGTCAG
The DNA here is from genome assembly GCA_030775105.1 of Pseudomonadota bacterium. Lineage (GTDB taxonomy): Bacteria > Pseudomonadota > Gammaproteobacteria > Nevskiales > Nevskiaceae > Solimonas. The sequence continues at coordinate 8,323 of JALYJV010000116.1, forward strand.
CAGGTCGTCGAAATCGACATCGGCAAAACGGGCCGTCTTGCCTTCCAGCGTAATGACATCGGCGCGGCGATCACGCGGTGCGGCGAAACCAAAAGTCGCGGCAGTCGCAATCAGCTCGTCGACGTTGCCGTCGGGATCGGTTTCGGCATCGTTGTCGAAGATCACCTTGTCGACGCCATAGACGCCGTCGGCAATCACGCCGACCGAACCGACGGTGACGCCTTCCTTGTACAGGGGCAGGCCGCCAGGATCGGCGCCAAACCCGATTGCTGAACGATGCGGGCCCGGATCAGGGCCAACTCCGTTGAAGCGGCGCGAGATGTCCGAGCACGGCAGCTGGCTGATCTGCACGCCGAACAGAGCGCCGCCCGGCGTGTTGCCTTCGCCGGGATTGAAATGCTCCTGGATGACCTGGCCGCCAGTGCGCGAAGTAAAGGCGTTGCCTTCCGACGAGAAGTACATCGCGGTCAGCGCCTTGGCCAGCGAACCCAGTTCGGACGGCACGATGCCGACGTTGTCGAGACCGCCGCGGACCAGCTCGCCGGTGCGCACGTTGATACCGGACGTGACGTTGATCACCGCCGGCGCACCATCCATCTTGTACGCAGCGAGCACGTTTCCGACACGGTCGATGACGACAAACGTCGCCGGCCTGTTGCGCGCATTGGCCTCGGCCACACCCTGCGCGATGATGCGCTGGACATCGACCACTTCGAGCCGCTGCGGATTGTCGGTCTGGCAGCGGCCGGCGCAGGGAACGTCCCCGATGCCGATGCCCGTCGCGTTGTCGAGGCGCTCGCCGGAACAGCCGATCAGAATGGCGCCTGTCAGCAGACTGACCGACAGCGCCCCGAAACTACTGGTTGTTGCTGTCCAGCGTCTGCCCATTTGCAAGTTTCCCCACAGACTTGCTCATCGACAGCGCCTCCGCCTGATGGAAGCGGTGGCAGTCGATGCAGGTGGATTGGATGCCCTGCGATGAATCTACTCCGCCGTGGCAGGTGCGACAAGTACCGATCTGCGGCAACAGCAGGTCATTTGAGTCCGTGCTCACAGTTGCAGCGTGGCAACTGTCGCAGGCCACCCATTGATGGGGAGCATGGGTGAACTTCGCCATCGGCATCCAGGTTTTGCGGATCTGTGGCGGACGCACCCGAGGTGACTGGTTCGGCGCCTGATCGATCTCGTGGCACTTCGCGCAAACCCTGCGTTCGAAGACATCATCGACCGCACCCGGCGCACTGCTGCCGTCGCCACGTTCGGCATTCTCACCTGGACGTCGACGCTCCTCGGCGGCGCCGGTATCGGCCGTCTCCGGTATTGCCATTCCAGCAGCACTTTGCAGCAGGGTGCGCACCGCTTCGCTGTCGCCGTGCGGCAGACGGAACGGCAGTCCCCCGACATCGACATCAAGCTGGTGGCAACTTTGGCAGTCACGCTCGAACTTGATCGGTTCGAAACCGACGTCACCCGGACCCGGCCGGTGGCAATCCGCGCAAGCGAGCACCTGGCGACCATCGGGGCCGCGGATGCCCTTGGGATTGAGGTGCAGTTCGTGTGGATAGAACAGACTGTTCTGATCCTTGACGCCAGGCGCCAGCAAAGTGCGCAAAGGCTTGCCGACGCCGCCATCCAGTTCAGTGACAGTGACGCGGAAGTCAGGATGGCCGCTGGCAAAATCGTCGACGAACGTGTCGGGGTCCAGCGTGGGGAAGCGGTCCGGATGCGCATGGCAATCGGTACAGATCGCCGGATGCTCCGGCATGATCGCGTGTGTATCGCCATGCTCGTAATGGCAGCTGGCGCAGCTTTGTCCGTCGAGGCCCGCCTCACTCATCGCCTGCTGATCATCGCCATGGTGGGCAACCTTGGCATGGCAGGTCAGGCAGGTCTCGTCGCGGACCTGATTGAAAACCTTGTCGTGACATACCGTGCACTGCTGCGCGAAATGCTGGTGAGCGTCGCTGACGCGGCCAGACGACCAGATCCGGTCGGTCGGCACATAGTCGCCAACCCACTCGGGAACCGGCACCAGGCGCAGCACCAGTGGAACGACGATGAACAAAGCAAGCACGACCAGTGCGGCGATGATCGCCGGGCGCCGCATGCGCAGGCCGGAGGCTTCAAGGCTGGTGACGGCGTCGCCATCCTCGACATCCGTCTGCTCGTCGCGCTCGTGGATCTCCAGCGCCGCCGCACCGCGATCGTCAACGCCGACACGGATGCGATGACCACCGATCTGGATTTCATCACCCGGCAACAGGTCCGCACTGCGCTGACCAAGCAAGCCGTTGACGCTGGCACCGACCGTGCTCAGGCATTCGAGATGAAGGGTGGCACCCGATTTCGGCGTCAGACGCGCGTGATTCAAGGCAACCAGCAGGCCCGGCAGCTGAATGGTATTGGTCGTCGCGCGGCCGATGGTGATCTCACCATCAATGCCCTGCTCGGTAACCGCACCGTCCTGTCCGTAGCGTCTGACCAATATCATGGCGGCGCTACCAGTAAATGAAGACGGCGATGATGTGCACGACCAGCGCTGCCAGCAACGCCACCGTCAGGGGCACATGGAAGTACAGCCAGATCGTCAGGCGTGCGCGCAAGGTGATATCGCGGTTGACTTTCTCCAGCAGTGCCTTGCGCTTGGCCACGGTCTGCAGCAATTTCTGCAGCGTTTCGCTGGCCTTGTTCGCCGCCTTGTCGCCACCACGCGCGCTGCCGGCAGCAAAAATCTGATCCGCAACAAAGGCGATGGTTGCCTGGCGCCCACGTCCGCCTTGCGCAGCCGTCGGCATCGCTGCCTGCGACTGCAGCTGCTTGCGCTTCACCGTGAAGAACTGATCGAGGCCGCCCGGATCGCCCGGCGTGACATAGCGACCACTAAGCTGCTCGTAGGCCGTGCCGCCGATCTTGACCTTTGAAACCGAGCGCGCGACGACCGCGTGAGTTTCCGGATCAATCTTGTCGGCGAGCGACAGTGCGGCTTCGTTGAGTTGGGCGATCTCTTCAAGCATCGCGCGGAATTCCATCTCGTTGCGATTGGCAGTGACCTGCCGCGGCAGAACCGAGTACGCGATGATGCCGTAGATGCCGCTGACAATGACCAGCACCATCAGCACATAGGCCAGGGTATGCACATTCAGGCCAAGCTGGAAACCGGTATGCAGCGTGCCGACAAACAGCAGGGAAAGGCCCAGGTACACATGCGCCGAGACCCAGGCCTGGGCCGGTGCCTTGCTCTCGCGGAACTGGCGCTTGCGTACGCCGAACCAGGCCAGCCAGGCGATCAGCGCCGCACCCAGCGTGCCGAGCGAGTAGCCGAGCCAGGTGCTGCCACTGGCGCCTTCGATCGGATCGTGCAGGGCGTACAACACGCAGGACAGCGCGCACAGCGCAAGAGCCCACTTGAGATAGTAGGCGTCGCGATAGACGAGAAAGGATTCGTGGCGCGCAAGTCGCACGCGCTGCGCCTTGCTGCTCAGGCGCGCGAACAGGCCTTTAAACGCCATGACAGCCTCCGACCCTGTCGCTTATCTCAGCGACCGCCACGAGACAGCACCTCGAAGAATTCTTCCGGCGAAACACGGATCGCGGCGCCGGTCGGACAGGCCTGCACGCAGGCCGGGCCGGCTTCGCGCGGACCGCACATGTCGCACTTCACTGCCTTCTTGATCGAACCCTTCGGGTATTCGTGGATGTCGCTGCCGGGCGCCGGACCCTTGCCGAAGATCAGCCAGCGCCATAGGCTCGGCGCTTCCGGCGTCTGCACACCCATCTGGATCACACCGTACGGGCAGTTGCGTTCGCAATTGCCGCAACCGATGCAGGTGTTCTGGATGTAGACCTCGCCATTGGGTGCGCGATGAATCGCGTCCGGCGGGCAATCCTTCATGCAATGCGGATGCTCGCAGTGACGACACGAAGTCGGCACGTGCAGGTTGTCGAAGGTAGCGCCCGCTTCACGATCCAGACGCGACACGTTGCCATGGGTTGATGCGCACGCTTTCTCGCACTGATCGCAGCGGATGCACAGCGCCTCATCGATCAACAGCGCGTCTGTTGCCTCACCCAGACCCTCACCGAGCAGGAAGTGCATGCGCGCACCCTTCTCGGGGTCACGCTCCATCAGCAGTCGCTGTTCGATCTGGCCGCGGAAGCGCTCGCGCACGCCTTCCTGCATCGCAGGATTCTTTGCGAGCAGATCCATGAACGCCTTGGCGTCGACCCGGATAGTCTCAGTCTTGATCGCCGCAACGGCGGTCTGTGTACGTTTGGCCCCGGCGACGACATCCAGCTCGCCGAAGTACTGGCCCGCGGCGTGATACTGCAGGACGATATCGCGACCACCGGCCTTGGCTGACAGCGTCACCGACCCGCTGCGGATCAAATGAATCTCGGCAGAGTCATCGCCGATCTTATAGATCGTTTCCTTGGCCTTGAACTGGCACAGCGTTGCGGATTCGACAACTTCGCGCAGCAGCGACTCGTCGATGCCCGGCACCAGATAGCGTTCGAGCGCGCGGATCGAGAACACGCGATCGACATAGGCGCGCACGCTGTCATTCGCCGCGATCAGCTTGAGCATCGCGCGGCGCGGCACTTCGATCAGCACACAATCCTTGCCGGCGATTACGGCCGCCGAACGCGGTCGACCCGAGATCAGCGCCATCTCGCCGAAGATTCGGCCAGCCTTGATCGTGCGCAGCTTGGTCGGATCTTTCGGATCGAGCTGCACACCGACGTCGCCCGAGACGATGATGAACACCGAAGCACCATGCTGGCCTTCGCGATACAGTGCCTCGCCCTGCGCTGGCGCAAAGATGCGGCTTTCGAGCAGAAACTCGCGCAGCTGCAGGCGGTTCATCGCCGCCAGCACCGGCGAGCGACGGTTGAGCACGTCGAGGAAGGCTTCGACGTCCGGGCTCGCCGAGAAGGCGCCGAACTTCTCGCGCAGGATCGGCTCGTCTGCCGGCTTGACCGGGCGGCCGGTGATGAACTCGACGACCTCGTAGCCCTGGTTCATCGCCTGCTTGATCAGCGGATAACCCGCGAGGGCGCCGATGATGTACAGACCCGGAACATTCGACTCATAGGTCGGCGACACCTGCGGCACTGCCGCGGCGTCTTTGTTCGGAAACTTGATGCCACAGGCTTCGACGAACTCGCGCTGCGGCGTCGCGCCGAGACGCGCAATGATGCGGTCGCACGGAACGTCGACCGCACCTTCCTTGGAGTTGAGCTTGAGCAGCATGCGCCGGCCGCTCGCATGGCTGGCCGACAGCGCTTCGACAATCTCCGGCGCACTGTCGTAGTGGCAGCGCACCTTGCCCTGCTCGATTGCCTGCAGGATCAGTGAATTGTTGCCGTCCTTCGCACGTGAGAACTCGTTCTTGCGATTGACGATGTGTACCGTGTTGTTTCGCGCCAGTGCAACGGCGTTTTCGATCGCGGCGTCGCCGGCGCCGATGACGACGATGGTCTCACCCTTGTATTCGTCCGGATCGTCGAGCGAATACTGGATGTTCGGCATGTCTTCGCCGGGCACGCCCATCTTGCGCGGGTTGCCCTGCACGCCAATGCCCATGACGACGTTGACAGCATCAAGGGTGTCGCCGGACTGCAGCGTTAGCCGGAAATGACTGTCGAGCTTCTCGATCTTGACGACTTCGGCGCGATGCCGGATGTTGACTTTGTGGCGCGTCGTGTCCTGGTTCCAGACATCGAGAATCTTCTCGCGGGTGCCGGCTTCAAAGCCGGTCGCAGCGCGCAACGGCAGCACGTTGGGCTCGGCCATCACGTGCTTGCCTTTCTGATAGCGGAAGATCGTGTTGGACAGATGCGGCTGGGCTTCGAGCAGGATGTGCGAATCGCCCTTTTCCGCCGCGCGACAAGCCGCCGAGAGCCCTCCCGGGCCCGAACCGACGATTGCTATCCGGTACGGCTGCACAGACGACATGGTCCCCTCGCTGGCAAAACTGAGCTAGCTCACACGCCGGAAGCCATTCTCGATATTCCCGAGAGCAGCTTCTTGCTGATGGATGATTCGACTTGGAATCATCCATCAGTTTTACCGCTATTGATGATGGCACCGCCAGTCCCCGGAGGCTCTTACGGCGGCACCATCGGTACCTGCGTCACATGCCCCTGGAAAAACAGGGCGCAGACCGACGCTAGAACGGAATGTCATCGTCCTCGAACGGGGCATCCATGCTCGCAGCCGGCGCAGCCGCTGCAGCAGCACCGCGACCCGCGGGTGCCGCAGAACGTCGCGGCGACTGGTCGTAGCCGCCATCGCCGTCACCCGACATCGGTGCCGAGCCGCCGCCAGCCTTGCCGTCGAGCATCTGCATTTCGTTGACATGGATCTCGGTCGTGTAGCGATCGGCACCGGTGGCCTTGTCCTGCCACTTGCGTGTGCGGATCGACCCTTCGACATAGATCTTGCTGCCCTTGCGCAGATACTGCGCGGCGATCTCGCCGAGGCGGTTGTGGAACACCAGGCTGTGCCACTCGGTGCGTTCCTGCTGCTGACCGTCCTTGTCCTTCCAGTTGTCGGAGGTCGCCAGCGTGGCGTTGGTGACCGAGCCGCCGCTGGGGAAGCTGCGGGTTTCCGGGTCCTTGCCCAGATTGCCGATCAAAATGACTTTGTTAACGCCGCGCGCCATATGCGTGCCTCCCGAATAATGTGTATCGGACGCCATGATCCAGTGCTTGTCCGCAGACGGCAACCGAATCATGACCTCAATGGAAAAAGTCTAGCGTTTCAAGGCCGCTAGAGGTGCAGCCCCGGATGCCAGGACACCCGGCTTGCGCAAACTCAGGTCGTCGCCGGGGGGCGCAGCGATTCCGCTCTCGCCTCCGGGCGCATTGCCGGCGGTTTGAAGGCGCGTGCGATCAGCAGCCAGACCAGCGGAAACGCCAAAGCCGCGGCGAAACCACCCCCAATGCCACCGTGCTGGACCGACAGACCGCCGAGGCTGCCACCGGCGAAAGCGCCGAGGAACTGCGCGCTCGAGTACACCCCGAGTGCAGCGCCCTTCTGCGCCGGCGGCGCCATCCGTGAAATCAGCGACGGCAGCGCGCCTTCGAGGAAGTTGAAGGCGATGAAGTACAGCAGCAACGCGGCAATCAGGATCGAGGTCAGCGCGTGGCCCGTGGCCGCCAGCAGCATCGACAAGCCGAGGGTGGCGATCGCCAGCAAGAATGCGGTCTTGAAGCGCCCGCCGTGCTCGGCCATGCGAATCAGCGGGAATACAGGGATCAGACTGATCAGCAGCACCGGCAGGTACAGCTTCCAGTGCTGCGCGCTGGCAAGGTCCAGGGTTTCGACGATGGCCAGCGGCACGACCGTGAATACCGCGGTCATCGTCGCGTGAAGCAGGAAGATTCCGCCATTCAGCCCCAGCAGCTGAGGATCGGCCAGCACCTCGCGCAGACTGCCGGATCGGCTCGGTGGCGCATCCGGCGTCGGCACTCCGAACACCACGACCGGCAAGCTCAGGATGGCGAGCACTGCAGTCAGATGGAAAATCCCGTCAACCCCGATATAGCCGGCAACGATCGGCCCCAGCACCAGTGCAAGCACAAAGGCCAGCCCCATGCCCGCGCCAAGCAAGGCCATCGCGGTCGTGCGAACCGAGTCACGCGTGACATCGGACAGCAGCGCCGCCACGGCGGACGACACCGCTCCGGCTCCCTGCAGGGCACGCCCGGCGATGATCCAGTGGATGTCCTGGGTCGAACCGGCGAGCCAGCTGCCGGCGGCGAAGATCAGCATGCCGATCACGATCACCGGTTTGCGACCGAAACGGTCGGACGCCATACCCATCGGGATCTGCAGCACGGCCTGGCTCAGGCCATAGATGCCGATCGCGAGGCCCGCCTGCCAGGCCTGGGCGGGCAGCGGCAGCTCGCGGGCATACAGCGCGAACACCGGCAGCACCATGAACATGCCCATCATGCGCAGGGCATACACCGCGCCCAAGGCGAAAACCGCGCGCCATTCCTGTGCATTCATGAAAGGGATTCAGGGATCAGTCGAAGTTGCAGTTCAGCAGGCATAAAGCAAGCCAGAATGTTCCGTTTGCGTTTGCCTATGTCGCATTGCGCAGCGGACGCTTATATTAGCTGGTTTGCCGCCTCCCCCTAGCTCCAATGGAATCAATCCGCATCCGCGGTGCGCGCACCCACAATCTGAAAAACGTCTCGCTGGACCTCCCGCGCGACAAGCTGATCGTGATCACCGGCCTGTCCGGCTCGGGCAAGTCTTCGCTTGCATTCGACACGCTGTATGCCGAAGGCCAGCGCCGATATGTCGAGTCGCTGTCGGCGTATGCACGGCAGTTCCTGTCGATGATGCAGAAGCCGGACGTCGATACGATCGAAGGCCTGTCGCCGGCGATTGCGATCGAACAGAAATCGACTTCGCACAATCCGCGCTCGACGGTCGGCACCGTCACCGAGATATACGACTACTTGCGCCTGCTGTTCGCACGCGTCGGTACCGCGCGCTGCCCTGATCATGGCGTCATCCTCGAAGCACAGTCGGTCTCCGAGATGGTCGATCACGTGCTGCGTCTGCCGGCAGAGTCGGCCTGGCTGTTGCTCGCGCCGGTCGTGCGCGATCGCAAGGGCGAGCACGTCGAATGGTTCGAACAGGCGCGCGCGCAGGGCTTCGTCCGCGTGCGCGTCGACGGCCGCGTCTACGAACTCGACGAAGTGCCGCCGCTGAACCGCAAGCTCAAGCACAACATCGAAATCGTTGTGGACCGCTTCAAGGTCCGCGCGGACATCAAACAGCGCCTCGCCGAATCCTTCGAGACCGGCCTGCGCCTGTCCGATGGGCTCGCCTACATCGTGCCTCACAGTGGCGATGCCGAACCGCTGGCGTTCTCCGCGCGCATGTCGTGCCCGCATTGCGGATATTCGCTCGAAGAGCTCGAGCCGCGCCTGTTCTCGTTCAATGCGCCGCACGGCGCCTGTGCGAAATGCGATGGCCTCGGTTCTCTGCAGACCTTCGATGAATCGCGCGTTGTCGTTCATCCCGAACTGAGCCTGGCCGCGGGCGCGGTGCGCTCTTGGGACAAGCGCAATCCGTACTACTGGCATTTCGTCACTTCGCTGGCAAAGCACTATGATTTCGATCCGGAAGTGCCGTTCAACACGCTCAAGACGGCCGTGCGCAAGGTGCTGCTGTACGGCAGCGGCGATGAACGCATTGCCTTCGAGTATCCGGATGAGCGTGGTCGCATCCAGAAG
>JALYJV010000117.1 GCA_030775105.1 Pseudomonadota bacterium
TTCAGATACTGAATTCCGGCGCAGAAATGCCGCGTAGATGCAGCGTGCAATAATTCGCGGCTCTTCAAACCTCCAACGTCCCCCAGCCCATGTCCCGCAAGATTCTGGTCACCAACGCATTGCCCTACGCCAACGGCCCGCTGCATCTCGGCCACATGGTGGGCTATGTGCAGGCCGACATCTGGGTGCGGTACCAGCGGATGCAGGGCCACACGACGCACTATGTCTGCGCCGATGACGCCCACGGCACGCCGATCATGCTCGCCGCTGAGAAGGCCGGGGTCAGTCCGGAAGCCTTCATCGACGGCATCCGCAACGAGCACGCGCGTGATTTCGCCGACTTTGGCGTGGCTTTCGATCACTATCACTCGACCCACTCGGAAGAGAACCGCAAGCTGTCCGAACAGATCTATCTGCGCCTGCGCGATGGCGGTGCGATCGCGCGGCGCACAATCCAGCAGTTGTACGATCCGACCAGGCAGATGTTCCTGCCGGATCGCTACATCAAGGGCGAGTGCCCGAAATGCGGCACGGCCGACCAGTACGGCGACAACTGCGAGAACTGCGGTGCGGCCTACGCACCGACCGATCTGAAGAACCCGCGCTCAGTCGTCTCCGGCGCGACACCGGTGCTGCAGGACTCCGAGCATTACTTCTTTGAAGTCGGCAAGTTCCAGGCGCTGCTGCAGGAATGGCTGGCGGGGGATGTCGCCAATCCCGCGGTCAAGGCCAAGCTGCGCGAGTGGTTCGACGCTGGCCTGCGCGACTGGGACATCTCGCGCGACGCGCCCTACTTCGGCTTCCCGATTCCCGACGCCCCGGGCAAGTTCTTCTACGTCTGGCTCGGTGCGCCGATCGGCTACATGGCGAGCTTTGCTGCGTATGCGGCGAAAAACAACCTCGCATTCGACGATTTCTGGAACGCTGGCGCAGACAGCGAGCTGCATCACTTCATCGGCAAGGACATCGTCAACTTCCACGGTCTGTTCTGGCCGGCAATGCTGCATGGTTCCGGCCATCGCACGCCGACGCGCCTGCACGTCAACGGCTACCTGACGATCAACGGCGCGAAGATGTCGAAGTCGCGCGGCACCTTCATCCGTGCGCGCACCTATCTCAATCACCTGCAGCCGGAGTACCTGCGCTACTACCTCGCGGCCAAGCTCGGCTCCGGCGTCGACGATCTCGATCTGAATCTCGAAGACTTCGGCAACCGCATCAACAGCGATCTGGTCGGCAAATACGTCAACATCGCCAGCCGCTGTGCCGGCTTCATCGAGAAACGCTACGGCGGGCGCCTCGCGACGCAGCTGCACGACACCACACTGTTCGAACGCTTTGCCGCGAAGGCCGATGCGCTCGCCACGCTGTTCGAGCACGGAGAGTACGCCGCCGCGGTGCGCGAGATCATGCTGTTCGCCGACGAAGCGAACGCACAGATCCAGCAGCTCGCACCGTGGACGATGGCCAAAGATCCGGCACAGTCCGATGCGCTGCATCAGGTCTGCACGACATTCATCAACCTGTTCCGCCAGCTGACGCTGCTGCTCAAGCCGATGCTCCCCAGCATCGCCGCGCAGGCCGAGAGCTTCCTCAACATCGAGCCGCTGGTGTGGGCTGATCTCGGCAAACCGCTGCTCGATCATCCGATCAGGTCCTACGCTCCGCTCGCCACGCGCGTCGATCCCGTCGCTGTCGCCGCGATGCTTGCCGAAGAAGCGGCGACTTCGCCTGCTTCCACCGCACCCATTGCTGCGCCTGCCAAGCCGGTGAAGACCGCAAGCGCGGCGCCAATTGCCGCGACGGACGCAACGACAATCACCGTCGAAGACTTTGTGAAAGTCGACCTGCGCATCGCTCGCGTCACCTCTGCGGAGCACGTCGACGGTGCGGACAAGCTGCTGCGCCTGCAGCTCGATGTCGGCGAACTGGGTACGCGCCAGGTATTCGCCGGCATCAAGACCCACTACGCACCGGAAACCCTGGTCGGTCGACTCGTTCTGATGGTCGCCAACCTAGCACCGCGCAAGATGAAGTTCGGCCTGTCCGAAGGCATGGTGCTCGCCGGCAGCGACGAATCCGGCCTCGCCGTGCTGTCGCCCGACAAAGATCTGGCGCCGGGCAGCAAGGTCAAGTAAACCGATGCGCGGCACCCCAGGCAACCAGTGGGTCCGCAAGCTGTTGATGCTGACCGGTGCCGTGCTGGCATTTGCTGCGAGCCTGCTCGCCGATCTACCACCTGCCGTGGCAGGCGTCACTGCCGCAGTGCTGTTTCTGATCTGCCTACCGGTGCTCGGCGGTTTGCGCGAGCGCTTGCAGAACACGCCCGCATTACTCGCCGCCGCAGGTTTGATCCTGCTGGCCCTTCACGGAACCATCGGCTGATGCACGCGCCCGCAAGCACTGCTATCGCAGAGCGCGCCGCTCGCATCGACCGCGAGCTGCCGCAGACCCAGTGCGGGCAGTGCGGCTACAACGGCTGCATGCCTTACGCTACGGCCATCGCGGAAGGCAGCGCCGAAATCAATCAGTGCCCGCCGGGCGGGGATCGCGGCATCCGGCGCCTGGCAACGTTGCTGGACCGCGAACTGCTGCCGATGAATCCGGTCAACGGCGTGGCGAAGCGCATCGCGACGATCGTGCGCATCGACGAGTCGCGCTGTATCGGCTGCATGAAATGCATCCATGCCTGTCCGGTCGATGCCATCGTCGGCGCCAATCAGCTGATGCACACCGTGATCGCTGCGCACTGCACCGGCTGCGACCTGTGCCTGCCGCCCTGTCCGATGGATTGCATCCTGATCGAGCCTGCACTGACACCGCCTACCGGTGAACATGAAGAGCGCGAATTCGCTGACCGTTCTCGCGAACGATACCTCGCACGCGGCGCACGCCTGCAGCGCGATGCCGAAGCCATGGAAGCAGCACGCAGACGGCGGCGCCAATCGCTGAATGAATCGCTGAACGCCGCGCAGGCGGCGAATGCAGACGGCGCTGCACCCGCATATGACCCGGTCGCCGCCGCACTGGCGCGTGCCCGTGCAAAGAAAGCGGCCTCAGAGCCGGGTCAGAGCGCTTGAGCTCGCGCGCAGACAGCGCAACGTCCATGCGCCTGCTGTTGCTGGCGCTTGTACCCGGCGCCGTCGCACAGACCGCGGTTTTCGGCATCGGCACGCTGCTCAACCTGAGCCTGTGCGCGCTCGCCTGCCTCGCTACGGAAGCCATCTGCCTGCGCGCCCGCGGTCACGCACCGCTGCAGCAGCTGCGCGACGGCAGCGCGCTGCTGAGCGGCCTGCTGCTCGGCTTCGCGCTGCCGGCGCATGGCCCGTGGTGGCTACCGATGCTCGGCGGCGTCCTCGCGATCGGCATCGGCAAACAGCTGTTTGGTCCGCGTGGGCAAAGCCCTTTCAATCCGGCGATGGTCGGCCTCGCGCTGCTGCTGCTGTGCGTGCCTCAGGAGATGACGCGCTGGCTGCCGATGATCGACGGCGTCTCGTCTGCGACCGTGCTGGATCATGTCCGCACCGAGCTGTACCTGGCACGCACGCTGGAGGAGATTTTCGGCGGTACCCGCCTGTACGAGCGCGGTGAAACGTGGATCAATCTGGCGTTTCTCTTCGGCGGACTCTGGCTACTGCAGCAGCGTCGCCTGCCCTGGCGGATTCCTGCGGGTGTACTTGCGGGCCTGGCGCTGCCCGCCGTCGTGTTCTGGTTAGGCGACACAAGCCTGCATGCCTCGCCGCTGTTTCACCTGTTCTCCGGCAGCACAATGCTCGGCGCATTCTTCATCGCCGCAGCGCCGCCCTCTAGCCCGCGCGCGGCCCGGGCGCAGTGGATCTACAGCCTTGGCATCGGTGCCGCTGTGTATGCGATCCGCAGCTGGGGCGAATATCCGGACGGATTCGCCTTCGCCGTGCTGCTGTTCAATGCCGCCGCTCCAGCACTCGATCGCTGGACCACGCCCGCTGTAGACGGGTCCGCGCGCAATCCGAGATGGGCGCTTGCTGCCATTGCTCTCGTGCTCGCGGCGACAACGACGATCACCTCCACGGCTCTGCAACAGCGACGTGCCAACGCATTGCCGGACTTGGCGGACCTCGGATTCCGAGATGTGGTAAGC
>JALYJV010000118.1 GCA_030775105.1 Pseudomonadota bacterium
GGATAGAGTACCGGCTTCCGAAGGCAATACTCACTGGGCGCTGTAGACTGTAGAGCAACACTCAAATGCGTCCGTAGCTCAGCTGGATAGAGTACCGGCTTCCGAAGCCGAGGGTCGGGGGTTCGAATCCCTCCGGGCGCACCAAGAATCAAAAACTTAGAGCCTGATTGAGCACTGTCTCAGTCGGGCTTTTTAGTTTTTTTGGCGGTTCGCGTCGGAAGCATTTTGAGTATTGCTCGATCTCGGGCGCTGGTCGCGATTTGGACAGAAATGCCCGCCGAATGCCCATGCTGTGCCCATGCGGTTTTGCCGAAGGAATCAGCCTAGAGCTTCTGGCCGTCCGACGGCTCCGCGACATACTCAAAAAGCTCGGCAACCGAGCAATGAAAAAGGATGCACAGCTTCTCGATGGCGTCGATATCGATTCGAGTGGCCTTCTCCTGATACAGCAAGGTAATCGTGTTCCTGTGTAGCCCGGTTGCCCTGGCCACGTCGACGATTTTCATCTTGTGCTCGCCCATCAGCCGGGAGAGATAGCAGCGGACCATTTCGCCTCTCTGAGTGAGCAAATGCCCTACAGAATGAAAAAAAGCCTTGACAGACCGAAAATCACCCTGCAATATGTCATCCAGCAGGGCATTACACCTTCCTGCGGGGCTCCTGATCATTCAGGAGGTCAAACAGTCTTTCAGGAGTTCATCAATGAATCAACCTACCTACCTGACAACCGATGAGTTGTCCGCTCGGATCAAGTACGACGCGCGGACCATTCGCAACCGCCTCAAGGATTCGGTTTTGCTGGAAGGACGTCATTACATCCGCCCCTTCGGCGGCCGAAAGATTCTCTACATCTGGGAGGCAATCGAGCGGGATATGCAGGCTTCCGTCGCACCCAAGGTGATGGACATCCCGATGGCGTCCGGTGCCTTCTGCCATGTCTAGCGTCCGCCGCCGTTCTGATGGGCGCCTGTTCTTTGAATTGCGCCATCAGGGAATTAGATGCCGGGAGCTCACCGAGCTTGATGACACGCCTGCGAATCGGGCCAAGATGGAAAAGGTGCTTGCCAAGATCGACAGCGAAATTGCCGTAGGCACCTTCGACTATCGCCGATATTTCCCTGGCAGCAAGATGGTGAAGCGATTCGCGGCGCCGAAGGAGCCCCGGCCTGGCGACCCTATCCGCCTGTCTCGCGGCAGCGCAGCGCGCCTGGAGCCGCAGGCACTTCCCCTCTTCCGCGAGTTCGTCGAAGCCTGGCTGCCGCAGAAGCAGATCGAGTGGCGCCACTCGCATCGCGTGACCGTTGAGTCGGGGCTCAAGTCCCATCTGCTCCCGGCGTTCGGGCATGTGCCCGTCGATCAGATCACGCGTGAACAGATCCTGGCGCTGCGCGCGCTGATGGCAAGCAAGAAAATCCGCATCGCGAGCAAGAAGACCGATGAGGACCGGACAATCTCTGCGTCAACGATCAACAAGATAATTGGCATCTTGCGGATGATCCTGGATGAGGCCGCGATGCAGTTCGGCATCAAGAACCCGTGCCTCACCATCAAGCGGCTCAAGGTGCAGCGCATCGATATTGAGCCCTTCAATCTGGAGGAGGTCCAGCTGATCCTCGATCGGACCCGTAAGGACTACCGCCCGTATTTGTCGTTCCGCTTCTTCACCGGTGTGCGGTCGGGCGAAGCCCACGGCCTCAAGTGGAAGCACATCGACTTCGAGCGCCGCCAGGTCCTGATCCGTGAGTCATTCACGTATGGGCGCACCGAGTACACGAAGAACGATGGCTCGCAGCGCGAGTTGCAGATGAGCCAGCCCGTGCTCGATGCGCTGATGCTCATGAAGCCGCAGGGCTACGACAAGGATCCGCAGAGCTTCGGCGAGCGCTACGTGTTCAGCTCCAACGGGAAGAAGCCGCTGGACAACACGAACTTCAACGACCGCGTGTGGAAGCCGTTGCTTCGCAATCTGGGCCTCAAGTACCGCCGTCCATATCAGATGCGCCATACCTGCGCGACGCTCTGGCTGGCTTCCGGGGAATCCCCCGAGTGGATCGCCCGCCAGCTGGGCCACACGACCACGGAAATGTTGTTCCGGACCTATAGCCGGTACGTGCCGAACTTCATGCGCAGAGACGGTACCGCCTTCGACACGCTGGTCGCCGGCATCGTGACGCCGGGCAGCGCACCCGCCGCCAACGACGATTTCTTGCTGATCGGCAAACTCGATGCAGGCTTGAAGCGTGGCACCAACTAATCAGAGGAAATCCATGAAAGCGAATCAGCAACTGGCAGCAAACCTCGAACGGCAGTCGCAGGTGACAACGCGTCGCTGCCTGGCGCAACAGATGGCACCAATGCTCATCAAGCTGGTCGGCATCCACCCGCAGGGCATCGACCTGGTGATCTGGCTGGCGGGTCCGAACTGCCGGAATAATCTCGACGCGACGATCCACTGGATCATGACGCAGCTCGATGATCCGATCTTCGGCTCCGCCGATCGGCCGACGTCGATGCTGGATCTGCTGGTCAGCCGTATGACCAAGCAGCTAAGCAAAGTGGAGGGCTCCTACACATGCCACTGAACGATCTGCCCAAGATCGACGAGCTTCGCCAGTTCGTCGGTTGCCACATCGTTGGCGTCTATCGTCTGTCGAGTATCCAGGAGAAGATCAGCAATGCAGGGCATAGCCGCCTGCAGCTCGAACTCGACGACTGCACCGGGACCATTTCGGGCATCGTCTGGCCCGAGTATCGGACGCAGTGCCAAGGGCTCAAGGCGCCGTCGTTCGTCTACCTCGAAGGTGACGTCCGGGAATTCGATGGCCGGCTCAGCATCCATGTCCGCTTGATCCATACCGAGAATCCGGACGTACTGTCCGTCGGGGCACAGCTGCTACCGCGGAGGCTTTGCCCTACGGCGGCTTTGCCGGGCCTCAATCACCTCGTTAGCCTCGAAGATCGGCTCGAAGGACCAATGCAGGGCTTTCTTCGGCGCGTATTGCTCGATCCCGAGATTGGCGTGCCGTTCATGCGTTGCCGCGGCAGCGTGCGGCACCATCACTCGATGCCGGGCGGACTGCTGGCACACAGCACGGCAGTTCTCGACTTGGTGATGTATGCCGTGCTGTCGGCATTGCCAGACGATCATCGGTCTCTCGATATCGCCCAGATCGCGTATCTGCTCCACGACGTCGGAAAGATTCGCACCGTTGGCGAGTCCCGTCGGCCGGTCAACGGCTTGGTCGTGCGGCATGAGATCCAGTCCGTGAAGCTGCTGGCGCCGCACCTGAAGTGGCTCGAAGGTCGCGATCCCGAGTTGTCGGTGGGGCTGGAGTATGTGCTCGATTACATCGCGACACCGGCGAAGGCGCGGGGTTATGCGAAGTATCTGGTTGCCGAGATTGTGGCCGCGGCCGATCAGTGGAGCGCAGCGGCGCACAACGGGCGTGACCTGGGCTCGTTGCTATCTTGTGCGGGTGCCCATCCTGAACGACTTTTCGGCTCCGCGGTACTCGCGGCAAACGATTCGTTGATCGATGACGGGGTGACGCATGGCAACTAAGAAGGCGACAGTTCCGAACGGTTCCGAACTGCCAGTTCCGAACCGTTCGGAACTTTCCCGCACCGCCGCAGCCGGCGTATCGAACGAGGGAAGGTGGAGTGCAGGCACAGCCGCACCTATGGGACGGCCGCCGGTGCTTGGTGATGGCGACCTCGATGCGCTGGCTGCGGAATTGAACGGGTCGCTTGGGCGGCCGCCGAAGCTGGAGGAGCTTGTCGTCGCGTCGGGCGGCTGCCAGCGCCAGCGAGCGAGCCGCGCGATACAGCGACTCCGGGAAAATCTCGCGGCGAAGTCAGTGCAGTCGACCTTAGTCCTTCCGCCAATCTTCGAAGCGGAGCTCCGTCGGTGGATGGACCGCGTGATGTCGATGGCCGCGACCGAGCTGGCTGGCGAGCACGCCCGACTGATTTCCGAGCACGAGCATCAAGGGCAGGCTGACCAAGAGCTGGTTCATGAGCAGCAGATCGTGATTCAGGACTTGCGCGAGCGGCTCGCGGACCAGCAGCGCATTGGGACGGAACTGATGGCCGAGACGCAACGTCTCCGGGTGGATAAGGCACAGATCGCTGCGGAGCTCGCGATCGCAACGGCACTGGGCGATGATCGACTGAGGTTATTCGACAAGATGGCGGAAGCGGCTCGTGCCCAGCGCCCAACTTAGGCCGGCTTAAGGAACGTACAGGGGAAAGCGATGACGATCCAAAAGCCGAAGCTGACGGTCATCCTTGGCGGATCGGAGCGTCAGAAGACATGGCAGGAGCTATACGAAGAAGTGATTCGGCCTAGTGCCCTCGACGAGGAGAAGTGCGCCCAGCTGGGCGACAAGCTGAAGCCGTGAGGCAAGCTTCGCCTTGTCAGGGTCGAAGATGATCGCCAATGAGTCGTGGCTCGAATCGGCGCTTTACAGAGAGCTCAGTCCGCCGAATCCGCGACCTGTGCGCTGATTGCCTTGCGGGTTAGCTGAAGCAATTGCTTCTTCTGGGAGGCTGTTGACACTGAGTATCCCCAGACAAGCTCAGCCAAGGCGTCGTCGTCCGCGAAGAAATAGCAGGTCGGGACGTTGAGCTGTCGGGCAACTAAGGCAAGAGTCGCGAATGACGGTTCATGTACGCCGCGCTCGTACTGATTCATACGGGCGCTTGCGACGAACTGATCGAATCCAGCAAGGATTCCTAGTGCCTTCTGAGACAGGCCAGCCCGCAGCCTGGCTTCTTTGAGCCTTCGGGCAATCGGACTTCGGGTGCGGATCCTCGTGCTCACAAACCAGGTAGAAACTGGGCGTGAGGCCACTTTGGCGGTCTAAGTTTGTCTTAGATACTAAGACTTGCTTAGTATTGGAATGACGGGTTAAAGGGGATACGGGTGGGGGTGATCATTTTCTTCGTCGTTGTCGCCTTCATCTGGAAGGCGCTCGAACTAATTTTCGCGAATAGAGGCAACAGCACAGATCTGCCGACCGTCGACACGTACATGCAGCAGCACAACCCGACAAAGGGTCGGGGGATCGCTTGCTACAAGTGCGGAGGTCGGCAGATCTGGAACACCGCACCCGGGGTGATGTTCACGAAGTACCGCATCTATTACTGCAAGCAGTGCGACACAAAGCTATATCGCGTCGTCAAAAAGTAACTCAGCGATCAACGGGGAACTGGGATGGAAGAAGTGAAGCTGCAGGACGACATTGGGGAAACTGAGATGAAGAAGATCGAGCTGCCGACAGCGCGCCGTTTAATGAGCACGGCCCTCTCCGCGACATGTCTGTTAGCAATGTCCGGCTGCTATCAAGTATCGAAGTCGCTCGGGATTCCAGTTGCTCACAACCCCGAGCTTCCGATGGAAGAATCGTCCTACTTTGTCGATCAGATATTCAAATCCGAATACGCCATGAAGCCGGCGCCGGGTCTCGGCAAGGATCCGTTTAAAGCGGTTGGCGTGTGGCCGATGCTGAGCATCCAGAAAGTCGATGGCATCCCTAGCAGTGCCGACCAATACCCATCGGGTCGACACGCGATTCAGTTCAAGTGTTACATGCCGTATGAAACAGGCTTCCGCAGCCTCGATGTCTCATTGGGGGCTGAGCCCGGAATGAGGTATGAGTTCTTTAGCGCTAACAAGGAGTGCACGGAAGTCAGAGCGTTGGTGTTTCGCCGCCAGGCCGACGATCGAGAATCTACAGGAGTTTCCTTGGATCGCGTTCCATTGACGGAGCTTCGCTCGTCGCCTGGCTACCCAGAGTTGATCGACGAGGCGACCTTCCGCATGCGCGCCTCGCGCGATCGAGTCGACAGGTTTGAGGATCACCGCGCAGATATTCGAGCCGAAGCTCAGCAGCGCGCAAAGAACAAGGTCGAGACGCTTCGGGCGGGAGTCGGCACTAGGATTTGCTCTTTCCCTAACAACGCCACCGCCGAGGGATTCATTGATCGCGTCGAGAACAACAAGATTCGAATCCAAGTAACTCGCCTGCTTCTTCAGCAGCAGACAGAGAAGTACATCTGGGATGACCCAGAGAACTGGATCATTTGCCGTTAAACGCCGCGATCACGAGAAGACGAAATGTCGTCGATACGCCGGGCGTTTTGTTTTGGAGTTTCCGTCTTCCTGGCCGCTGCCGGTCCGGTGCAGGCCCGACCGCCGGCGCTTCAGTTTCACGGAGCCATTGAAGCCGTTGAACTGTCCGCTGCAGCTAGTCCCAAGGCTTCCTCCCTGCCGGACGATCAGTTCGCGATCCCTTCGGATCAGCGCATCGATGTCATCGGCCACGGGCAATGGATCGAGACACTGTCATCGGGCGCAGTTGAGCGTGCGCTTGTCTACTCGCTGCGAGTCCCCGGCGCCAAGACGCTGAGCCTTCGATTCAGCGAGCTCTCGCTTCCAGGCGGAGCTCGCATGCTCGTGCAGTCTCCAAACGGCAGCGGACAGTCGTTCTACGAGGGTGATCTCGCCCGTCCCGAACTGTGGACCTGGCCACAACCGGGAGACACGCTCCAGCTCATCGTGTGGGGCCTGCCCGAAAAGGGAGATAACGCGTCGCTCGTTATCGACCGCGTCTTCGTCGGATACCGGGAGCCGTTCTCGTCGGACGACGTCAATGCTAAGGCTGGCAACTGTTCTCTTGGAGGCGGCGCTTCGAGTGCCACCTCCCGAATCATCGTGAGCTCAGTGGCTGCATGCACGGCGTCGCTGGTTTCTCATTCGGATTCATTTTCGACGACACCGAAGATTCTTACCGCCGGGCACTGCAACAAGGGCCCCGCGACCTCTGTCCAAGTGATATGGGGCTATGCGTCAGGGTGTACGCCGAGCGACCCCGTCTATGGCGTGCAGTCTCTGTACTACGAGGCGCCGGCCGTGGGCGCACGCGATGTTTGGCTGCTGTCTCTCGAGAAGTATCCAGATGCGGGGGTGAATGCTTATGCCGCGGGTGTGACCACCAGTGCCGCGCCGCCAGCAATCGTTCAGGCCGGCTACGCCTACCACCACGCCAGTGGCGGACTGATGGAAAGCTACAGCGCGCGCCACCAGTACACGCGCAACGGCCCGACAAACGGCGGCTATACGTTTGACTACCAGTATTACTGGAGTCCCACGCAGGAAACGGCTGGGGGTTCCAGTGGTGCTGGCTTCTACTCGTCGAGCGCTGCCGTAGAAGGCCTGGTAGTAGCGGGCGGACCTCTGCGAACCGATGCCCCCGACTTCCCAGGTACCGGACCTAAGACGAGCACTAGTATCATCCAACCGCTTGCTGGGGCTCCTCTGGGGCTATCGCCCATCGGGCAGCCGGCGCCCCGACCCGCGCCTCCAACGGTCGCCTTCGAACTGACGCCGGCCACCGTTACCTCTGGTGGTGCGGTTACCGCGACCTGGACATCGAGCAACGCATCCGCTTGCATCGCGAGCGGAGCTTGGTCCGGTATTAAGGCGCTGTCGGGCAGTCAATCATTTAGTGTTCCGGCCAATACAAGCACCACCAACACGACGGCGTCGTACACGCTGACATGCTCAGGATCCGGCGGCGATTCAACAGTGACCGGCACTGTCACCGTGCGTCCTGCACTGCCGATACTCAATGTGCGCGTGACCTCTCAAAGCCCGGTCGTGGCCAATGGCAGCCAGACTGCAGAAGTTCGTTGGGATGCGACGGGAGCCGCATCCTGTGCTGCGTCTGGAGATTGGAGTGGATCTAAAGCGATCGGGTCAGGACGAAACGAGAGCGTCGGGCCGTTCACGACCGCAGGCCAGCGCAGCTACACCCTGACATGCACTAATGCCGGCGGTAACTCGTCGGACACCGCAAACCTGCAGGTGGAGCCGGAGCCGCTGCCCGCGGTGGCGATCTCGGCCAGTCCAGCAACCGTGCGAGTGGGACAGCAATCTACGCTGACATGGTCTTCCACCAACGTGACGGGCAATTGCGTCGCTTCCGGCAACTGGTCTGGAAACAAGTCCGCCAACGGGACGCAGGCGGTCGGGCCGTTCAATAGTGTTGGGTTGCGGACCTTCAATCTCGAATGCAGTAATGGAGCAGGAGAGACGCGTAGCGCGTCGACTCAGGTCAGCATTACCGCCGACGCGACACCCACGCCATCGCCGACCCCGAGTTCGACTCCCTCCTCGACGCCAACGTTTACGCCCACCTCGAGTGCAACCCCAACGGCTACGCCAACGCCGACAGCAGGCGCGTTGTCGATGACGTTTAGCGCCTCAAGAACGGCGTTGATTACAACTCAGAATGTGACGCTCACCTGGTCATCCAACGGTGGGCTCTGTCAGCCCGGCGGGGATGACCTGTGGGCGCAGACGGGAGACAAGGGCCCTAGCGGATCGGCGGTGATTGGGCCGTTTGGGTCGCCTGGCATTAAGACACTCAGCCTGCAGTGCTATCAGAACGCGACTCCATCGGGGCAGAGTGTCAGCCACTCCATCGCACTGACTGTGTCTGGATCAACAAGCACCCCCCGGCCGACGCCGACACCCGCCACGGAAATACCGAAGCCAACATCGAGTCCTAGTTCGACGCCATCGACATCGCCGACAGTGCGCCCCAGCAGCACGCCGACTCCCACGAGTTCTCAAACGTCTGCCCCGACGCCGACAGTGCAGCCCTCGCTAGCGCCGTCGCCCGGCGTCGCCACCGCGGTGACGCTCGATCCTCGCGGCCAGGAGGTGGTGTTGACTCTCAATGGTGGAACCATCGAGCGCTTTGCTCGCGCCTCGCCGCCTGTTGGGAGAGAAGCAGAGTTTCCAGCGGGATACTACGTCCTAGAGGTCGAGAACTTGTCGCCCGGATCCACGGCGACGGCGATCATCGACTTTCCGCCGGATACGAACATCGCCGACTACTTGCGATGCGCCGGCGCCGAGTGTGATTTCCTGGATGGAGTCGTCATCTCAGGTCGCGCCGTCACGCTGCAGCTTGTCGATGGCGGAGAGGCGGATACGGACGGAGTTGCCAATGGTAGATTTAGGTTCGCTGGTGGTCCGGAGATAGTGCAGAGCAGCGGCGGTGGCGGCGCGGTTGGCGTCTGGAATATCGTGCCTTTGCTGGGATTTGCCTGGATACGCCGGCGGGCAATCCGCCGGCGTGGACCATGTGGTTTGACGGCGTAGAGCCCAATCGCCGAATTGGCTGACGAGCGAACGGTTCGCGAACGGACAGTCCTGGGGCGTGATGCTCTGCTTTCGATGCTCGGGTTAGTCGGATTTGCTCGATCTTGAACGGCGGCGATGATCGAAGCATGCGCCTACAAGACATGCCTAGCCCGCTCTTTCCTCTTCTCGACAGCACGACTCCGTTCTGGGAGAGGGTTCGAAACCTGACCTACCGTCGCGTTGAGAAATGCGTACTGTTCGCCGGCGCGCTGATCGCGCCGTTTGCGATGATGGTGGACTTCGGTGTCGTAGAACTGAAAATCCCGATGACAGCCCTATTCCTAATGGGCCTCATGATGGTGCTGGCTGGCGAACTGGGTTGGGATGTCATGCGAAACCCAAAACTCTTCGTGGCCGTCTTTCCGCTCTCATTCCTCTCTGGTCTCATTTTGTATGCCGGAGGGGGAACTTTGCTGTCGCATCTTCTCGAGCTCGTTGGGCTGTTTGAGCCGACGGTGCTCCTAGCCCCAGTGATTCGCGCTTGAGGCAATGCAGTCGCCGCAGACGGGGGCCATAATGCTGGCCCCCAAACGCGAGTAGCCCTGATGCCCAACGTTGCTTCCGTCCTAAAAGCGGAAATCGCACGTGTCGCCCGCAAAGAAGTGAAGTCCGCGACGGCGAGCCTGAATGCAACCGTAAAAGCACAGCGCAAGCAGATCGCTACGCTTCGCCAACAAGTAGCGGATCTGGGCAAGGCATCACGCAAGACAGAAACGCTGCGAAAGGTGGAATCAAAAGCGCAGGAGGCTCCAAGTGGCAGCATCCGTTTCAGTGGTCCGATGCTGCAAAAGCTACGCGCCAGGCTCGGACTCAGCCGAGCCCAAGCGTCGCTTTTGATCGAAGCATCAGAGCAATCGATTTACAACTGGGAAACCCAGGGCACGAGGCCAAATGCAGCAGCGCTCGCTGCCATCCATGCATTGAGAAAGATGAGCAAGCGCGAGATCGTGACCAAGCTCGAAACGCTTTCTGGGGCGTGAAGTGCAGCGCATCGATTCCGGATCTCGAAATCGCATGCGCAGTGTGCTGATGCTGGTCCAGAACGGGCAAGATTTAGGGTGCTTGCCGTTTCAAGCGGTTAACCGCCTCGGGGTCTATCGTTCGCAGCATTCGGGCGCTAATATCCCGACCGAACTTCCGCATCTCGCCCCGGATGGGGGAATAGGTCGATAGGTTTAGGTGAAAGGCTCAGTATGGACGAGGCACAAGTAAAGGTTATCGTCCTCGCGCATGTTCGCGCCGAGTACGGGCGTCGTCAAAAGCCAATTGTCACCCCCGAGTTTTCCCTTGGCAGCAGCGGTGTTCGCGCGGACTTAGCTGTTTTTAGCGCGGTGACCACTGGATTTGAGATTAAGACGGCTAAGGATTCTCTACGCCGTTTCGAATCACAGATGAAGGCCTACTCACGTTACTTTGATCGCACCGTCGCTGTTGTCGCGCCTGCACACGTTCGCAATATTTCCGATGCGCAGCTCTGCGGGGCCGCACTCTGGACGTACGACGAAAAAGGAGCTTTGAATGTCCTTCGTGAAGGCATCGTCAGAAAGGTCTGCGAGGGGGCATTGATCGATGTGCTTACGCAAGCGGAGCGACGGAAATCAGATTTTCGCGCCGCTGTGGAAGCTCGATACAAGGCTACCAGCCAACAGTTCTGGCAGGCAGTTGCAGGGCGATCAATTCACCCCGATGATCTTCCTCAATTGAGTCGATTTGCAGCAATCCGTGAGCAGGCGAAGCGACACGCAGCGGAGCGCAATGCTCGCTGGTCAACATGGCTTGCCGCCCAAGAAGTCGAAGTCGAAGCATCAGCCTGACCAATCCTCGTCAGTGTCTTCGGCAGCATCTGGCATGGCGTAAAACGTTTGACGCTGCAGGTGCAAATTGATCCGCGCGGCAGTCGCTTTTTGAGGGCTGCCAATTGCTGAAGTGTCTCCGGCTGCGGTTCGTTCGATCATCTGCGTGCCCCATACTCTAAAGTTGGAGTTCCACACGTCATCCTTCACTAAGCGCTTCGCTTGCTGTTGGTAGCCCTCAAAGCCAACGAGGTCGTCAGATCGGAAGAACTTCCATTCGTCAGGTAGTGGATAGTCTATGCGGGGCGCAGGCTGCCCACCGCCACCAGTTTGTCTCTCGACTCGAGCGCTTCCACGATCGCTATAGATCAATTCGTCGTGGTCTAAGCTGTCGAAGAGCCGGCGCTCGTAGATCGACTGTTCCGTGATTTTGGTGAAACTGTCTGGGAATGAAGAAGCAGACAACGAAACGAAGGCGTTGGGAGCGTGCGCGCGGATAGTTTCGACGTAGCCCTTAACTTCATTGGCGACATTCAGATGCTTGTGCGTCGCCTGGCCAAAATCAACAACGAAGCAGACGTCTTCGCCGCCAGAAGTTTTACTTCCTACGCGCTGTGCTAACTGGGCGATTGCCGAAAACACGGGCCGTTCCACGATTACAACAATTCCGCGGTCTAGCTCAACCAGGCGGCTTAGCTGTACCTCTTCTTGCTGAGACTGCGGAGAGAACTGAATTGCCGGTATGTAATTGTCGTGTTTATCGATGAACGAGCACCACTGCTTGAATCCACTCTTGGGATCTCGCAACGCCTCCAACTGCGCGTGGACCGGCCGCCCACTGGACAGCTCTTGTTCGCCCATCGCAACTACGACTGGTCTCTCGCCATAGGCTTCTGCGATTCGGCCCGTCGCGCTTTCCAGCTCGTTCGCTGTCGTCCACGGGCGCAGGTGGACGATCGGCAGGAGCAAATCTTTGGTTTTGTTTGGCAGCTCCTCCAGAGCCCTCATCTCTGCCGGTCGAAGAGACAGGATCGGCATGTACATCACCTCAGACCAGTCGCGCAGCGGCATGGATTGTCTCCTCCAGCTATTTGCCTAGCTTGATTTGCATCGCGGCTTCGGACACTACAAACATCTCGGATAGGTATAGCGCAACGTCACCCACGCCCTTCTCTTCAGCGTCTTCCTTTGCATTCGCAATCAATGTCGCCGGCATCAGAATGTCCGCCGCCAAACGGTTCGCTTGCTGTTCACGTTTGTCAGAAAGGTTGGATCGATACAGAACGTCGTCTGAGATTCCATCGCCGATGTCATCGCGGTGCAGCAAGAAATGAGCTATCTCATGTGCGACCGTAAAGCGCTGCCTCTTTGGTGGGTCGTGCCGGTT
>JALYJV010000119.1 GCA_030775105.1 Pseudomonadota bacterium
GGCTATGCGTTGCCGCGGCGGCTGCAGATCGAATTCAGCCAGGTCGTCCAGAGCGCGCTCGACGAGTCCGGCAAGGAAATGACCGCTGAGGATATCTGGCAGATATTCAATCGCGAGTATCTGGAAGCGCCGGGCTCGTATCGCTACGTGTCGCATCATCTGGTCGAGGACTCGACCCAGCAGCGCGTGGAACTGGCGACCGAGATCGAGATCGATGGCCGCGCGCAGAAGATCAGGGGCACCGGCAACGGGCCGATCGACGCATTCATCGCCGGCGTATCGAAGCAGATCGGCCAGACGATTTCGGTGGTCGACTATCACGAGCATTCGATGAGCGTCGGCGCCGATGCCGCGGCGGCAACCTACATCGAACTCAAACTCGGTGATGGTCGCGCGCTGTACGGGGTGGGTCGCGATGCCAACATCGTCACGGCTTCATTGAAGGCGATTCTTTCGGGGGTCAATCGCGCCCTGGCGCAGACGGGTGAGCAGCGTCGCGTCGCCTGAGCTTGTTCGATAAGCGCAGAGCTCCCGCAGCGCGAGAACGCTGTGGGGGCTTTTTTTGCGCGCTTTAGCGCAGGCCGCCGATGTAGTGCTGCTCGACCACCGGTTCGGCCTCACTTCCGGAAGCGATAGCTGCAGCGGTGTAGTTGCCGGTTGTCGAACCGGTCGACCGTGTGAACTTGGCCGGCTTGGTGTCCATGAAGCTCTCGTAGCGATTGGCCAGCACCGCGGATTCCGGGTCGGCCGCCAACGCAATGCGCAGGATTTCGCGCTCGTAGGGCTCGTTCTGCATCATCCAGGCAACGTCGATGACGCGTCCCGGATTGCGCTTGAGGCGCAGATACAGTTGTGTGGCAATCGCAAACTTGTCTGGATTGTTCATGACGTGTGCTCCCATACCCAATTCTCAGGCTCTGTCCGTGAATAGTCCTTAGTTGATCTGCTCACTGTGGAGGGCAAGGTCGAGACCCATGTGCTCGTCTTCATGCTCGACTCTCAGGCCCATGATGAAGTTGATGACTACGAGGATGACGAAAGAGACAACGCCGCTGTAGAGCAGGGTGCCGAACGCACCGATCGCCTGCACGGTCAGATTGCCCTCGACACCGCCGATGTCCTTGTCAGCCAGCACGCCGGTGAGCAGAGCGCCAACTATGCCGCCGATGCCGTGGATGCCGAAGACGTCGAGCGAGTCATCCGCGCGCAGCAGGCGCTTGAGGCCCGTGGCGCCCCAGAAGCAGCAGCCACCGGCGGCAACGCCGATGATCAGTGCGCCGGGTACGCCGACGAAACCGGATGCGGGGGTGATCGCGACCAGACCGGCGACTGCGCCCGAGGCTGCGCCGAGCAGGGTGACGCGCTCACGCGTCATCCATTCCATGAACAGCCATACCAGCGCGGCGACTGCCGCGCCAATCTGGGTTACCAGCATCGCCATGCCGGCGCGACCGTCAGCGGCGACCGCAGATCCGGCGTTGAACCCAAACCAGCCGACCCACAGCAACGATGCGCCGATCAGCGTGTAGACGAGGTTATGCGGCAGGAACGCCTGTCGACCGTAGCCGTCACGCGGGCCGAGCATCCAGGCACAGACCAGGCCTGCCGCGCCCGCGTTGATGTGGACGACGGTGCCACCGGCGAAGTCCAGCGCACCCATGCTGGCGAGCCAGCCGCCCGGCTCCCAGACCCAGTGCGCGACCGGAACGTAGACCAGGATCGACCACAGCATCATGAATGCCATCATCGAGCCGAAGCGCATGCGCTCGGCGAAGGCCCCGGTGATCAGCGCCGGGGTGATGATCGCGAAGGTCAGCTGGAACATCACGAACACCGGTTCGGGGATCGTCGATGCGATGTGGCTGACGGTGACCTGACCGGCGTCCTTGAAGTAGCCCATCCCCATCAGCAGCAGACGATCGGCGCCGCCGATCCAGGCATTGCCCGGCGTGAATGCGAGGCTGTAGCCCAACAGCACCCAGAGCACGGTGATCAGGCAGCAGATCGCAAAGCTCTGCAGCGCGGTTGCAAGCACGTTCTTCTTGCGCACCATGCCGGCGTAGAACAGCGCAAGTCCCGGGATGGTCATCAGCAGCACCAGCGCAGTCGATGTCATCATCCACGCGGTGTCGCCGGAACTGATGGCGTCGAAGTTGACCAGAAATGGTCCGGAGGCAGCATAGGCTGGCGTACCGATGCAGAACAGAGTGAGCGCAGCAAGCACTCGCGAGGTCATCTTGGCGGGTTGGCGCTCGTCGTTGAGCCAGGTCACGAATGATCCCTTCACAAAATGATCCTTATGTACTCCGGCGGCCGCCGTTGGCGCGCCATGATGCGGATTGACTAGCAATTCGGGTGCCAAACCTGAACGCCCTGGTTTTAATACGGTTTTTGGTGGAGCCGATGCTGGCTGGGGCCAGTTTGGTGCGAACTGCCGAGCGCGCCGCCCTTGTCATACGCATCGAATAAAATGCCGGACGAATCACCCAGCGACGCCCAGAGCGCAGCTAAACGAAAGAACGAGACCATGGACGCGGCGCGACGCAAGCAGTACCTGAAACGTCTGGGCATCGACGCCTGGCAGCAGCGCGGTGCAGCTGATGTACTGGCCGAAGCAGTCGCTGCAGCGGAAGCCGTGCCATCGGTACGCGAGCCGGTACCGAAGCCTGCAGCCGCGCCGCCACCGTCGCGCAGTACGCAGAGTGCTGCCGCCAAACCGGCGCCGAGTGCACCGACGGCCGTCGCGGCGAAA
This sequence comes from Pseudomonadota bacterium, assembly GCA_030775105.1. Lineage (GTDB taxonomy): Bacteria > Pseudomonadota > Gammaproteobacteria > Nevskiales > Nevskiaceae > Solimonas. The sequence goes on from JALYJV010000119.1 coordinate 2,753, forward strand.
GCCACCAAGCCGGCTCCGATCCTGGCCGACGTGCCTGCGGATTGGATCGGGCTGCGCGCGGTGGTCAAGGATTGCCAGGCCTGCAAGCTCTGCGAGACCCGTACGCAGACCGTGTTTGGCGTGGGTAGTGAGCAGTCGCCGCTGATGATCGTCGGCGAAGGGCCGGGTGCAGACGAGGATGCGAGCGGTGAGCCGTTTGTCGGTCGCGCCGGCAAACTGCTCGATGAAATGCTCAAGGCCATAGCGCGATCGCGCGTGCAGGCCGATCCGGCGAAGGCGGTGTTCATCGCCAACGTCGTCAAGTGCAGGCCGCCCGGCAACCGCGATCCACAGCCGGACGAAGTGAATGCCTGCCGGCGCTACCTCGATCGCCAGATCGAACTGGTGCGGCCGAAGTTGATCGTTGCGCTGGGGCGCATCGCGGCGCAGCGCCTGCTCGAAACCGACGAGCCGCTGTCGAAGCTGCGTGGACCGCTGCATCAGTACGGGCCTACGCAGACGCCGGTACTCGTTACTTATCACCCGGCGTACCTCTTGCGCAGCCCGCGCGAGAAGGCCAAGAGTTGGGAAGACCTCAAGCAGATCGAGCGTCTGCTGAGAGTGTCGGGAAGCTGATGTGAGCGCGCAGCCCGAGGCTTTGTGGCGGTTGCATGCGATGGATATGTCACATCTGCCGCAGATCCTGGCAATCGAGCAGGCGGCCTACGAGTTTCCGTGGACAGAGTCGGTGATGAGCGATTGTCTGCGTGTCGGCTACAGCGCGTGGATCGTTGCCGATGCGCGGGATCGTGTGCTGGCCTATGCGCTGATGAGCATGGCCGCCGGTGAGGCGCATATCCTCAACATCTGCGTGTCGCCGGATCACCGGCGTCAGGGTCTCGCGCAGTTCATGCTCAAGCATCTGCTGATGACCGCACGCGCTGGCAGCATCGATCAGATCTTTCTTGAAGTGCGAGTCTCCAACATCGCCGCCCAGCAGCTGTACTTCAATCACGGCTTCGTTACGATCGGCCAGCGCCGCGCCTACTATCCGGCGCGCGACGGTCGTGAAGATGCCCTCGTGCTGAGCCTTCAACAATAAGCGGGCCAGACAGACCGAATGACACCGCAATCGCGTTCGCAATGGTCGTGGGCGTTTTACGACTGGGCCAATTCGGCATTCGCGACGACCGTGATGGCCGGATTCTTTCCGATCTTCTTCGCGCAGTACTGGGCGGGGGATCTAGCGCCGGGCGAGCGCACCTACTGGCTCGGTTGGGCGGGTTCGATCTCCAGCATCGTCGTGATGCTGATCGCACCACTGCTCGGCGGAATTGCTGATCGCCGCGGTTACAAGAAGCGCTTCCTGCTGATCTCGACCGTGCTCGGCGCGAGCACGACCGCTGCGCTGTTTCTGGTCGCTAAGGGCAACTGGCCAATAGCGCTGCTGCTGTTTACGCTGGCGTCGATTGGATTCTTCGCCGGTACGTCCTTCTATGATTCGCTGATCGTGTCGGTTGCGCAGCCTGCGGAGATGGATCGCATCTCGTCGCGTGGCTATGGCATGGGCTATCTCGGCGGTGGCGTCCTGTTCGCACTCAATGTGTTCATGTTCCAGAGTCCGACCACATTTGGTCTGGCCGATGGTGCGCAGGCCGTGTTGTGGTCGTTCCTGATGGTTGGCATCTGGTGGCTGTTGTTTGCGATACCACTGTTCCGCTGGGTGCCGGAGGAGGCACCCGGGCGGAGCAGCACCAACAGCGATTGGGCCGAACTGCGCGCGACCTTCGGCGAAGTGCTACGCAACAAGCCGGTGTGGATGTTCCTGCTCGCGTACTGGCTGTATATCGATGGCGTCGACACCATCATCCGCATGGCGGTCGATTACGGCATCAAGCTCGGCTTTGAGCCAGGTGCCCTGATCAAGGCGCTGCTGCTGGTGCAGTTCATCGGCTTCCCCGCAGCGATCGCCTACGGCCGGCTTGCCGATCGCTTCGGTACCAAAACGATGATCTACGTCGCACTCGGCGCGTACATCGCCGTGACCTGCTGGGCGTACACCCTGCGGACCGAGGCGCAGTTCTACTACATGGCGGCTGCGATCGGGCTGGTGCAGGGTGGCGTGCAGTCATTGTCGCGCTCGTATTACGCCAAGCTGGTTCCACCCGAGCGTGCCGGACAGTTCTTCGGTTTCTACAACATGCTTGGCAAGTTCGCCGCAGTGCTCGGTCCGCTCGCTGTGGGCTTTACCGCCGCCGCATTTCCGGACAATCAGCGCATTTCCATCCTCGCGCTGTTGCCGTTCTTCGTGCTCGGTGCGTTGCTGCTGTCGCGAGTCAAGCCGGAGTCGGGTTAGTCATGCCAGTTCCTCAACCGCGAAGTTCTCCGGTCGCTTCGGACCGATGCCGCGATAGAAATCGAAGATCGGCCTCATGTCGCGGTTCCAGTCTCCGGTCGGTGTGAACACCGGCCCGATGCCGACGAGCTTGCGGCGAAAGTCGAGGTAGGCACAGACCACCGGAACCTGGGCCGCATTGGCCATGTGATAGAAGCCGCGCTTCCAGTGCGTGCGCAGAGAGCGTGTACCTTCGGGGGCGAGCGCAATGATGAGCTGCGCGTATTCGCGGAATGCGTGCGTGGTCTGTTCAACCACGCCGCCGGGTGCGCTGCGGTCGACCGGCATGCCGCCAAGCCAGCGGAAGAAGAAGCCGAATGGCGCGTCGAAGACCTGACTCTTGCCGTACCAGTTGATGCGGGCCTGGATTTTCAGGATCGCCGCCATGCCGACAACGAAGTCCCAGTTCGACGTGTGCGGTGCCATGATGATCACCATCTTCGGATGGTCTGGGATGACGACGTCTATGCGCCAGCCCATTACCCGCAGAACCGTACTGCCGAGCCAGCGCAGGAATCGATTGCCGCGACGTGGAACCGAAGCGCCAAGCTCGATTCGATCAGGAATGCGGTCAGCCATTGTGCAGGCACCGCGCGCTGATCCGGTTGTGCCGGTATGGTTTTTCATTCTGGTGTACTAATACCTGCACGCTCACTCTCCGGATGCGGGTGCCATGATGCCGAAAGATCTTCTGAAGCCGTTGAACTACAGTGCCTACCTGCGCATCGAAGAACTGTTGCAGCTGCAGTCCCCACGATCCGACGGACCCGAACACGACGAAGTCCTGTTCATCATTATTCATCAGGTTTACGAGTTGTGGTTCAAGCAGATTCTGCATGAATTGACGGCGCTGACGGCAGCGCTGGATCGCGATGAATCCGATGCCGCGTTGGCGACCCTGCGGCGCATCCTGACAGTCTTCAAGACCCTGGTTGCGCAGGTCGATATTCTCGAAACGATGACGCCGCTGTCGTTCAACGCGTTTCGCGAGCGGCTTGAAGCGGCCAGTGGTTTTCAGTCGGCGCAGTTTCGTGCACTGGAGTTCCGTCTGGGGCACAAGCGCCGTAGTGTTCTGGATCTGCATTCACCTGGCAGCAGCGGGCGCGCGTTGCTGGACGCGGCATGGTCCGCGCCCGTCGTATTCGATTATCTCCTGCATTTTCTGGAGCGCCAGGGCCATGCCATCCCGGCAGCGCTGCTGGCCCGCGACGTGACTGCGCCCTATGAAGGTTCCGATGCGGTGCAGAACGTGCTCGTGCAGGTCTATCGCGCAGGAGGGTTCGTTGCGCAGATCTGCGAGCGTCTGGTCGATCTCGACGAAGGCCTGCAGGAGTGGCGCTACCGTCACGTCAAGATGGTCGAGCGTACGATCGGCATCAAGCCGGGCAGCGGCGGTTCCAGTGGCGCCGAGTATCTGAGGCAGACGCTGTTCAGGCCACTGTTTCCGGATCTCTGGGCAATCCGCGCCCAGCTATGACGACGAGGCTTTCGACCATCTGAATGCGCGCACAGCGCGGGCCATGTCACGCACGTGGGCGTGGTCGGGTGCTTCGATGTAGCGGGCGTTCATGTACAACGTGGCGATCGCCTGCATCTGCGCCGCCCATTCAGGTCGTGCAGTCGCGACGCGACGGGCGTAGTCGAGCGGTCCTTCGTGCGGATGCTGAGGGAGGCCATTGCGGGCGAGGCGGCGGGTCAGCCGCTGCCATTCGCGCAACACGGGATCGCGACTGTGTGCTGGCGCAAACTTGCGAACTGTCATTGCGCCAAACACCGCAAGTACAACGGTGATGCCGATCGTGAGCGCGAGGATCATTTCACGCATCTCTCCCAGACCAAAGCGCTTCAGAAACTGCTGCTGCAGTTCCGGTCCGTATCCGAGTACGAGACCGTTCCATTGCGCGTTGATCCAGTCCCAGCGCGCTGCGAAGTAGTACTTAAATCGCGTGCGGTTGGCCAGGAAAGACGGAAGTTCCTCGGAGTCACCGAGCGCGGCTTCGAGATTCAACTCAATGCGTTCGGGGGCCACCGCGGCGGTTGGATCCACGCGCACCCAGCCCTGTCCGGCCAACCAGACTTCCGACCACGCATGGGCGTCGGACTGGCGGACGACGTAGTAGTCGCCGATCTCGTTGAGCTGGCCACCCTGGTAGCCGGTCACGATGCGTGCGGGCAATCCGGCTGCGCGCATCAGCACAGTGAATGCGCTGGCGTAGTGTTCGCAGAAGCCGCGGCGGGTATTGAAAAGAAAATCATCGACGCTGTCGCGAGCTAATGGCGGTGGGCGCAGCGTGTAGACGAAATTCTGTTCGCTGAACAGTCGCAGCGCAGATCGAATCAGGGCACTGGCATCGGCGGATTGCGCGCTCAGGTCTCGCGCCAGCTCGATAGTGCGCGGGTTGAACCCCTTCGGCAGACGCAGATAGCGCTGTTGCTGCCGCTCGCTCAGGCCGGGGTCAAGTCTGTACTCCGGGTGCGATCGCAAGGTATATCGACGGCGGTCGATGATCGGTGAGTCCGACATCAGCTGTGCATCGCGACCGAAGACTGCGTCGTAGGGAATTGAAGTCTGATCAGGAATGTCCAGCGCGAAGAGCCAGCGCGTGCGCTGTGCTTCCAGTGTGATTTCATAGCGCAGTGCTGGAGAGACGATCTCCACTGCAGGAAACTTTTTTGCCTGTACCGACGAAGCGATGCTTTCGCCCCAGGCGCGGCCATCAAACTGATCGAACACCGGTCCGCGCCAGTAGCGATGTTTCGGTGGCGGCAGCGGATCGATGAATGTGACGCGGAACGCCACTTCCTCGGACAGGATGAGGTCGGAGATGTCGCCCGGCGACATGCTGTCGGCCAATCCGCTGCGCGATGCGCCAGCATCGGCCGGCAAGCCCCACAGCGGGCCCGGGATGCGCGGGAACAGCACGAACAGCAGCAGCATCAGTGGTACGGCCTGCAGGACCATGCTGCCGCCCTTGCGTAGCGTGTCGCGTATCGGCAGTGCGCCACGGTGCTGGCATTCGATCAGCACGGCAGTGGTCGCAACCACACAGATAAACAGGTAGGCCACCGTCCAGAGTTCCTGCGAGAACAGGAAATGAGTCAGCAACATGAAGTACATCAGGAAGACGACGACCATGACATCGCGTCGGCCTTTGAACTCCAGTAGCTTGAGCGCGGCCATGATGCATAGCAGCGCGGTACCGCTGGTTTGTCCGCGAATGCCCCCGAGGCTACTGACGACGGCAACGATAGTTGCAAGGGTCAGCAACAATTTCAACCAGGTTGGCGGCATCCGCCACTGCTTGTGCGCAGCCAAGCCACGCCACACCAACAGCGCGACGATCAGTGCGGTCTCCCACATCGGCAATCGGAGTGCGTGGGGCGCCAACACCAGTGCCAGTACCGACAACAGGCGGATCAACGTCGCCAGTGGCAGATACTCGTTCACGCGTTCGGAATCTCGAACAGTGCCAGCGCCTTGAGGCAGTTGAAGCGATGCACTTCACCACGGCCTGGATCGATTTGCAGGCCGGGCAAGCGCAGGCCGTAGGCGCGCTGCGCGATCTCGGCGTCGAGGACCCAGCGCGTCAATTGTGACAGCCGATCTTCGGTGTTGAGTTGAGTGAGTGCAGACCAGTCCAGCCACAGTTCCTGCTCAAGCGTTTCGGCGAACTGTTTCACCATCGGCCGCTGCAGTTTTGGAAAGCTCTTCCAGTGAATCGAGCGCGGCGTGTCGCCGCGGCGGTAGCTGCGCAATCCGGAAAATTCATCCTGGCCGCTGCGATCGGTGCTGGCGACGCCGCCATGGCCCGCGCTCGACGGCGGGGTGCCGACGAGATCTGCTGGTTTGGGGAAGACCAGGCAGTGCATGTCGAGTTCGGCCCAGGTCCAGGCATGGAAGAGGCCGAGCGGATACTCCGTGGACAGGCTGAACACGCGCGCCGGGTGCCAGCCACGACGGCTTGCATCGGCGGTCAGTGTCAGTGCAGTGCTGCTGATCGGCGCAACGTCACCCGGGATGGCCTGCGTTTCACCCTTGGGCCAACTCAGGGCGAGCGAGTAGCGGCCATTGTTTGCGCTGTTGTCGATCTGAACCTGGAAGCGCGCGGGTTCGCCGACAAATACCGGTGGACAGTCACCGGCGCGCATTTGCAGGTTCACCAGATTGGCATGGGTGTGATGCATGCACATCAGGCCCAGACCACTGAGCAGAAACGTCAGCAGAAAGGCCATGCTGTTCGAGTAGTTCATCGCGCCGAGCAGCATCACCAGCAGCATGACCGAGAATAGATAGCCGAAGCGCGTCGGCAGGATGTAGACGCGACCGCGCCCGATCGTGATGGGTCCCGGCTGGCGCTTGACCCGGGCGAGGACCCAGCGGTCGATGCGATCCTGCACGGTGCGCAGCGGGTGAAGCAGGATTTTCAGCAGGAGCCAGAAGCGCATGGTTCAAGGGCTCTGGGCTGCGCCCGGTTCTCGATACGCCGTGCTTCGCATGGCATTCGAGCTGAACCGGCACTTGATGTGAGCCTTCAAGCTCACGGGATTGCCACGTCCGCCAGAATGCGCGCAGCATCGATCGATGCACCGTCGCGCTGGGTCGCTGCGACGAGACGATGATTGACGACCGCGGCGAACACGGCCTGCACGTCTTCAGGAATGACGCCGCTGCGGCCTTCGAGCAGTGCCCAGGCCTGGGCGGCGCGGCGCAGGGCGAGGCCGGCGCGCGGTGACAGGCCCTGACTCAGTCCCGGCAGTTCGCGCGTGTGATGGATCAGCGCCATCAGGTAGTCGATCAGTGCCGGTGCGGTGCGCACGGCTTGCACCTGCGTTTGCAGCGCGAGCAGTTCGGCGGGCGTCAGCGCGGGCGTGATGTCCAGCAACAGGTCGCGGCGCTCGCGTTCCTGCAACAGCGCGCGTTCCGCCTGTGCCGGCGGATATCCCATGGAGATTCGCATCAGGAAGCGATCAAGCTGCGATTCGGGTAGAGGGAATGTGCCGATCTGCTGCGCCGGGTTCTGCGTGGCGATGACAAAGAACGGCTCCGGTAGCTTGCGCGTGCTGCCTTCGATCGTGACCTGGCGCTCTTCCATCGCCTCCAGCAGTGCGGACTGGGTTTTCGGGCTCGCGCGGTTGACCTCGTCGGCCAGTACCAGCTGCGAAAAAATCGGCCCAGGATGAAAGCGGAAGCCGCCCTCGCGCGACTCGTAGACCGATACGCCGAGGATGTCAGCCGGCAGCAGGTCGGAGGTGAACTGCACGCGCTGCGCCTGCAGACCGAGCACCCGCGCCAGGGCCAGGGCCAGTGTGGTCTTGCCGACGCCAGGGATGTCCTCGATCAGCAGATGACCGCGGGCGAGCACGCAAGTGATGGCAAGACGCAGTTGGTCGGGTTTGCCGAGAATGATACGGTCGAGGCTGTGCAAGGCCTGCTGCAGCGGCGAATTCATGTTACTGGCGCTCGTTGGGTGACCAAAGGTAGGTCGCAGTGTATTGAATGGAATGAAAATTGTCTGGGAGCGCTTGCGGTGACTGCACCCGCACCGCACCATACGGATCAGCTTGGTGACTGTCGAGGTAGTGAGTGAATCGGACTGCGCGTGAATTGAGTCGCGAAATGGCCGCCGCCGTCGATTACGCCGGCTGGCGCGAGGCGGCAGAAGCACTGGATCGCTTCGAGGGTCGCGATGCCTGGGCAGCCGATGAGCGCAGCGACGATTACGACTGGCGACTGATTCGCGCGCGCCTGCGCCAGGTGCGACAGTATCGCGAAGAGGGCCATCTGACCAAGCTGGTGCACCACCTGCGTCAGGGGCTGCACTGGAATCTGGGCAACACCGGCAATCCCTTGCTCTATGGCAAGGCGCGGGTGGGCACCAAGAAGCTGGTTCATGATTACGTCAACGAAATCGCCACTGCGCTGAATTATGTACGGGAATCGGATTCACCGGAGTTTCCGAACGACGCGAAGCTGACGTTCTTCCGCAATCTGGTGCAAAGCTATGGCGGCTCGTCGCTGATGCTGTCAGGCGGCGCCACGCTGGGCCTGTTCCACGTCGGTGTCGTCAAGGCGCTGTACCGCGAAGGCGTCGTGCCCAATGTCATGTCGGGCTCCAGCGCTGGTTCTGTGATCTGCGGAACGGTTGGTACGCGCACACCGGACGAGGTCGAAGCACTGCTGGATCCGGAATCGGCTTACTACGATTTCTGGCGCATTCTGCCGTGGCGCGACATGCTGCGCACCCGCGCCATCATGGATCAGAACCAGTTGCGCCAGGCGATCGCCGCCAACGTGCCGGACATGACGTTTGAAGAGGCCTACAGGCGGTCAGGCCGCGCGATCAACATCACTGTGTCACCCGCGGGCGACAATCAGCCCCCGCGTCTGCTCAACTATCTGACTTTCCCGTATCTGTATCTTCGTGAAGCCGTGCTGGCGTCCTGCGCCGTACCGGTACTGTTTCCGCCGGTGATGCTGATGACACAGGACGAGCGTGGCGAGCGTGTGCCCTACATGCCGCTGCTGCGCTGGAATGACGGCTCGCTGAAGTCGGATCTGCCGATCTTGCGCCTGCGGCGTTTGCATAACGTCAATCACTTCATCGTCAGCCAGACCAATCCGCACGTGCTGCCATTCATGTCCAAGCGTGAGAAGGGCAGCCGCGGTCTTCTGCACACGGCACGCAACTATGCGTACTCGACAGTCAGCGATCAGGCCAAGAGCCTGATGGGGCTGGCCCGTGACAATCTACCGGACGGTTTTGCACGCCGCAGCCTCGATGCGGCGTCTTCGATCCTTGATCAGGACTATCGCGGCAACATCAACATCGTGCCGGACATCAGCGTGTGGCGGTACGCCAATGTCACGTCGAACCCGTCGATGGACGCGGTCAAGCGTTTCATGCTTGAAGGCGAGCGCGCGACCTGGCCGCGGATCGAGATGATCCGCAACCAGACCTTGATCTCGCAGACGCTCGAGCAGTGCATCAAGCAGATCGAGCGGCCCGGCGCAAAGTTGCCGACCAAGGATGCATCGCGGCGGCCGGATCTGAAGGTGGTGCGCAAGCGCAGTTGATTTGTGCAGGAGCGGCACCTGCTACGCTCATTGCATCGGCTGCGCCAAGGCTTTCACCGCATTCCTGCGGTGAAAGCCTCATCTTTCTACAGCTGCTGGACCTTCTCGACCTGTGCCTTCAGCGATGCCAGGTCCTGTTCCTGCTTGGCCGCCATGTCACGCGCGCCTTGCTGGACGTTGTCCGGCGCTTTGCTGAAGTTCGGATTGTCGATGCGCACGCGGGTCTTGGCGTAGTCGCCTTCGAGCTTCGCAATCTGCTTGGTGAGACGATCGAGCTCGGCCTGCTTGTCGATCAGACCGGCCATCGGCACCAGCAGCTTCATCGCGCCGAGCAGCGTCGCCGCGGACTGCGGTGCGACTTCCGCGTCGTCGAGCACGCGCAGCGATTCGATGCGGGCGAGGAATTCGATGCTGGCGTGCATGCGCGCCACGCGCTCGCGGTCACCGACAGAAGCGTTCTGCAGCAGCAGCGGCAAGGGCTTGCCCGGTGAGATGTCCATCTCGCCGCGGATCTGGCGCACGCCGAGGATGAAGTCCTTGAGCCACTGGATGTCTGCTTCGGCGGCTTCGTCGATGCGCTCCGGCACAGCGATCGGGTAGGACTGCAGCATGATGCTCGGGCCGCTGCGATCGGCCAGCGGTGCGATGCGCTGCCAGACTTCCTCGGTGATGAACGGCATCAGCGGATGCAGCAGGCGCAGGCTGACTTCGAGCACGCGCACCAGCGTGCGGCGCGTGCCGCGCTGGGCGGCTTCGCCGCCGTTCTGCAACGCGGGCTTCGACAGCTCCAGATACCAGTCGCAGTACTCGTTCCAGATGAACTGGTAGAGCGTCTGCGCGAGCAGGTCGAAGCGGTAGGTGCGGAACAGCTCTGCTGCTTCGGCTTCGAGTTTCTGCAGGCGCGAGATGATCCAGCGATCGGCGACCGACAGCTCAACTGCGTCGCCGTTCTGGCCGCAGTCTTTGTCCTCGCACTGCATCAGCACGAAGCGCGCGGCGTTCCATATCTTGTTGCAGAAATTGCGATAGCCGGCGGCGCGGCTAGCATCGAAGCGGATGTCGCGACCGGTTGAAGCCAGTGCCAGGAACGTGAAGCGCAGCGCGTCGACGCCCACAGCCTCGATGCCGTTCGGGAACTGGCGGCGCGTTGCCGCTTCGATCTTCGCCGCGAGCTGCGGCTGCATCAGGCCGGTCGTGCGCTTGTTGAGCAGTTCGTCGAGGCTGATGCCGTCGACCAGATCGAGCGGGTCGAGAACATTGCCCTTCGACTTCGACATCTTGTTGCCTTCGGAATCGCGCACCAGACCGGTGATGTAGACCTCGCGGAACGGGACATCGCCCATGAAATGCAGGCCCATCATCGCCATGCGGGCGACCCAGAAGAAGATGATGTCGAAGCCGGTGACGAGTACCGAGGTCGGATACCAGCGGGCAAGATCAGAGGTGTGGTCCGGCCAGCCCAGCGTCGAGAACGGCCACAGTGCCGACGAGAACCAGGTGTCGAAGGTGTCGTCGTCCTGCGTGAGCTGCGCATTGGCCGGCAGTTTGGCGGCGTACTTCGCACGCACTTCGGCTTCGGTGCGGCCGACGTAGTGATTGCCGTCGGCGTCGTACCAGGCCGGAATGCGATGACCCCACCAGAGATTGCGCGAGATGCACCAGTCCTGGATGTTGCCGAGCCACTGGTTGTAGGTGTTGATCCAGCCTTCCGGCACGAAGCGCATGCGGCCGTCCTGCGCGGCGGCCAGCGCCTTGGCGGCGAGCTGCTTCATGTCGACGAACCACTGGTCCGTCAGGTACGGTTCGATCGCAACGCCGGTGCGATCGCCGCGCGGCACCATCAGCGTGTGGTCGGCGATCTTGTCGACCAGGCCGAGTGCCTGCAGGTCGGCAACGACTTTGGTGCGGGCATCAAAGCGATCCAGCCCGCGATACGCCGCCGGCGCTTCATCGTTGATGTGCGCAGTCGGCGTGAAGACATTGATGATCGGCAAGCTGTGGCGCTGGCCGACGGCGTCGTCGTTGAAGTCGTGCGCCGGCGTGATCTTCACGACACCCGTACCAAACTCGCGGTCGACATAGGTATCGCCGATGACCGGTATCTCGCGATCGCACAGCGGCAGCTTCACCGTTTTTCCGATGAGATGCTGATAGCGCTCGTCTTCCGGATGCACCGCAACGGCAGTATCGCCGAGCATGGTTTCCGGGCGGGTCGTCGCGACGACGAGATACTTGCTGCCGTCGGCGAGCGCGCCTTCGACCAGCGGATAGCGGAAGTGCCAGAGCTTGCCCGCCTCTTCCTTGCTCTCGACTTCGAGATCGGAGATTGCGGTCAGCAGCACTGGATCCCAGTTGACGAGACGCTTGCCGCGATAGATCAGGCCCTGCTCGTGCAGCTTGACGAACTCTTCGGTGACCGCCGCTGACAGACTCTCGTCCATCGTGAAGCGCTCGCGCGTCCAGTCCACCGAGCTGCCCATGCGGCGCATCTGGTGAGTGATCGTGCCGCCGGAATATTCCTTCCACTCCCAGACTTTTTCGAGAAAAGCTTCGCGGCCCAGGTCGGTGCGACGGATGCCCTGCGCGGCCAACTGGCGCTCGACCACCATCTGCGTCGCGATGCCGGCGTGATCGGTGCCCGGCAGCCACAGCGTGTCGTCGCCGAGCATGCGGTGGTAGCGTGTCAGCGCATCCATCACGGCGTGCTGGAAGGCGTGACCCATGTGCAGTGTGCCGGTGACGTTCGGCGGCGGAATCATGATGCTGTACGGCGCCTGCGTTCCGCGCTCGACGCCACGCAACTGCGCGACCGTTTCCGGCGTGTAGTAGCCGCCCTTTTCCCAGGTTTCACACCAGCGGGATTCGATGCTCTTCGGGTCGTAAGTCTTGTCCATCGCTATAGGCTGCGTTCACATAAGGCCATGCGGCATGGTGCCGCTGGCAAAAATTTGGAGGGTCGCTGGACGCAAGGCGCGCCTACTTGGCGCGCTGACTCCAGCCGCCAGTGTCTGTCTGTTCGAAAGTGTTCAGTTCGTAACCACGATCGCGATAGAACTTGAAGCGTTCGCGCGACGCCTTGCGCTGGTCGGCGCTGCCGCCAACGATTTCGAGCACGCGGTCGAAGCGGCTGAAGAAGTCGGGAATGTCGGCATCGAGATTGATCAGCACGCCGTGATGGCTGTCCGGCGGTTCCTGCGCGCCGATCAGTACTGGCGGCAGTGGTGCTTCCAGCGGCTGACCGCTGTACCGCTCATGCGCGATGAAACTGTTCTGGCGGAAGCTCCACAGTGCGCCATCGATGTCCGTCGCACGTGCGCCATTGCCAGTGCGCACGTAGATCATCATCCCGGCAGACACCGCCTTGTCGCAGAGCTTGCACGCGGCCATCACCGTGCCGTTGTCGGCACCTTCGCCCGCACTGCTCTCCGGCAGGATGTAGAAATCGATGCGCGTCATCGCCAGCGTCTTACTCTTCGATCTTCTTGGCCGCGAGATTCAGCAGGTACTGGACCAGCATCGGTACCGGACGGCCACTGGCCTTGGGGCCGGTCCAGGCCGTGCCGGCGATGTCCAGATGCGCCCACTTCATGCGCTTGGTGAAGCGGTGCAGGAAACTCGCGCCGATGATCGCTCCGGCCTCGCGACCCTTGCGGGTGGCGATATTCGGCACGTCGGCGAACTCGCTGTGCAGCTGCTCGTCGTACTCCGGCCACAGCGGTAGTTCCCAGGCGCGGTCACCGATCTGCTCGCCGGCTGAGAGCAATGCGCGCCCGAGTGCCGGGGTGTTGGTGAACAGGCCGGTGGCAACGCTGCCGAGCGCAACAACACAGGCACCAGTGAGCGTCGCCATGTCGATGCACAGGGCAGGGTCGTAGGTCTTCTCGGCGTAAGTCAGCGCATCGCAGAGAATCAGGCGGCCTTCGGCGTCGGTGTTGAGCACCTCGATTGTGATGCCGGCCATGCTGGTGACGATGTCGCCCGGCTTGACGGCTTGGCCATCGGGCAGGTTCTCCGAGGCCGGCACGATGCCGACGACGTTCAGCGGCAGCTTGAGCTCCGCAATTGCGGTCATCGTGCCGAACACGGCTGCACCGCCGCACATGTCGAACTTCATCTCTTCCATGCCGGCGGACGGCTTGATCGAGATGCCGCCGGCGTCAAAGGTCAGACCCTTGCCGACGAGAACGACCGGCTTATCGCCCTTCGGTCCCTTGAGATATTCGATGACGATCAGCTTCGCCGGCTGGCGTGAGCCGTGTGACACCGACAGCAGCGCGCCCATGCCCAGCGCCTCCATGTCGGCCTCTTCGAGGATCTTGGTCTTGAGCGCGGACTTGGCACCGCCCAGCGCCTTCGCACGATCGGCGAGGTAGGTCGGCGTGCAGATATTGCCCGGCAAATTGCCGAGATTCTTGGCGAGGCTGACGCCATGGCTGATCGCCAGTGCTTCAGCCAGGCCACGTTCGCCTTCCGGCAGATCCGAGCGGCGCGGCACGTCGAAGGTGTAGCGCTCGAGCTTGTAGCTCGGCAGATCAGCGCGTGCCTGTTCGCCTCGGCAGTCATCAAAGCGGTAATAAGCGTCTTCTGCGGCGAGAATCGCCTGCGCGATGTTCCAGTGGTAATCGCGGCCCTTGACGCTGAGATGGGTCAGGTAGGACGCGGCGTCGATCGCGCCGGTCGCGCGCAGTGCGCGTGAGGACGCAGCGATGGCCTTACGAAACGCGGTTTCACCAAAGCTGCGCTCCTTGCCGAGGCCGACCAGCATGACGCGATCGGCAAAGGTGCCGGGGACATTGTGGAGGACAACCGTGGTGCCGAGCTTGCCGTCCATGTCGCCGCGGCGCATGAC
>JALYJV010000120.1 GCA_030775105.1 Pseudomonadota bacterium
GCTGTGTACCGGCCAGATAGCCGGCGGCTTCGAACCGCATGCGGCGGTCACCGCCGACCTCAGTAACGTCGGTGATGCGGCCCAGGGCTTCAATGATTCCGGTGAACATCGTCTACATCTCTCTTCAGGCAGCGATCCTGGGCCGTAGCAGCAGACGCAGATCGTTGCCAACCCGGCGCACATCGCGCCACTCGAATTCCAGTTTCTGCGACAGCCGTTCCAGCCCCGGCAACGCCGCCAGCGGGCGCGCATCATGCCCCAACAGGCTCGGCGCCACATAGGCCAGCAGTTCGTCGACCAGCCCAGCCTGCAGCAGCGCACCCGCCAGAGTCGGGCCGCATTCGACAAGCACCTCATTGACCTCGTGCTTCGCAAGCGCGGCCAGGGCTGCGGCCAGATCCAGGCGACCATCCGCCCCGGCAGCGACCTGCGCTGCCGTCACACCCGCGGGCACCGCGACCGGTGTCGCACAGGTCAGCCAGTACCGCCGCGCACCATCGGCCCAGACTTCCGCGTTCTGCGGCGCACGTGCATTGGTGTCCAGGACGATCCGGTCGGGCTGGCGCGTTGCCGCAACCGGCTCGCGCGCCGTCAGCGCCGGATCATCGGCGAGCACGGTGCCGATGCCTGTGAGTACCGCGCCAGCCTCGGCGCGCAGGCGGTGCACGTCCGCGCGCGCCGCTGCGCCGGTAATCCACTGGCTCTCACCGCTCGCCATCGCGGTGCGGCCGTCGAGGCTCGCGGCGAGCTTCAAGGTCACCAAGGGTCGCCGGCGCACCATGCGCGCGATATAGCTGCGATTCAGCTCGCATGCCTGCGCTTCCATCAGTCCGACATGTACCTGGATCCCGGCAGCGCGCAGGCGCTCGACGCCCCGCCCTGCGACCAGCGGATTCGGATCGAGCATCGCAATCCAGATTTCACTGATGCCTGCGGCAATCACCGCATCGGCGCACGGTGGCGTGCGACCGTGATGGCTGCAGGGTTCAAGAGAGACAAACATCGTAGCGCTGCGCGCCCTGTCGCCGGCAACGCGGAGTGCATGCACTTCGGCATGCGCTTCGCCTGCGCGCTGATGCCAGCCGCTGCCGACGATCCGGTCGCCTTGGACGATGACACAGCCGACGCGTGGATTGGGGTGCGTGGTCGCGGAGCCGAGCGCCGCCAGTTGCAGCGCTCGCGCCATCCAGGAACTTGCCTGTTCGACCGATATCATCAGCCTGCGCTCAGGTCTTCGACGAGCGAGCGTCGTCCGGTTTGATCGTCGCGGCGCCTTCGCCCAGCAGCGGCAGCTGCGAACGCCGCTGCTCTGCGCTCGGCAGGCTCTGCAGGCGCTGGATTTCTTCGCTGAAGGCGTTGACGTCTTCGAAGCTGCGGTAGATCGACGCGAAGCGCACGTAGGCGACATGGTCGAGATCGCGCAACTCTTCCATCACCCACTCGCCAAGCTTGGGTGACAGCACTTCGCGATCATTGGTCTCGCGCAGCTTGCGCTTGATATTCTCGATCGCGTGATCAAGTTGCTCGGCCGTGATCGCGCGCTTGTACACCGCGCTCTCCATGCCGCGGCGCAGCTTGTCCTCGGAGAACGGCTCCGGATCACCGCTGCGCTTGATGATGTTGGGCATCGCGAGTTGCGCGCGCTCGAAGGTCGTGAAGCGACCATCGCATTTCTCGCACTCGCGCCGCCGCCGGACCTGCGTGCCGTCCTCCGCCAGACGCGAGTCGACGACGCGCGTATCCGGGTTCTTGCAGAACGGGCATTGCATGTCGAGGTCGCTCGCCCGTGGTCTGGACTACTTGCTGCCGTAGACCGGGAAGCCGGCACAGAGCTTCTCGACGTCGCCGCGCACCCTGGCGATGACGGCGTCGACATCACCCGCTGCCGACATGGCATCGACGATGTCGGCAATCCAGCCGGCGACCTTCGCCATCTCGGCTTCCTTGAATCCGCGCGTAGTGGATGCCGGCGAGCCCAGGCGCAGCCCCGAGGTCACGAATGGTGACTTCGGATCATTGGGCACCGAGTTCTTGTTGGTCGTGATGTGGGCACGGCCCAGCGCCGCTTCCGCATCCTTGCCGGTGACGTTCTTGGCGACGAGGTCAAGCAGGAACAGGTGGTTGTCGGTGCCGTTGGAGACGACCTTGTAGCCGCGGTCGAGGAAAACCTTGGCCATCGAACGTGCGTTGGCGACCACCTGCTTCTGGTAGACCTTGAAGCTCGGATCGAGGGCTTCCTTGAACGCCACCGCCTTGGCGGCGATGACATGCATCAGCGGACCGCCCTGGATGCCGGGGAACACCGCCGACTGGAACTTCTTGTTGAAGTCTTCCGGCTGACCCTGGGTCAGGATGATGCCGCCGCGCGGGCCGCGCAGGGTTTTATGCGTGGTGCTGGTGACAACGTGGGCGTGCGGCAGCGGGCTCGGGTACTCACCAGCAGCGACCAGGCCGGCGATGTGCGCCATGTCGACCCAGAACCACGCGCCGACCTTGTCGGCGATCTGGCGCATGCGCGCCCAGTCCTTGACCCGGGAATAGGCCGAGAAACCGCCGATGATCATCTTCGGTTTGGTTTCGAGGGCAATCCGCTCCATCTCGTCGTAGTTGATCAGGCCGGTATCGGTATCAAGGCCATACGGCACGATCTTGTACTGCTTGCCGGAGAAGTTGGCCGGGTTGCCGTGGGTCAGGTGGCCGCCCTGGGCGAGGTTCATGCCCATGACGGTGTCGCCGGGCGACACCAGCGCGAGGAAGATCGCGGCATTGGCCTGGGCGCCGGAGTGCGGCTGGACGTTGGCGTAGTCGCAGCCGAAGACCTGCTTGATGCGGTCGATCGCGAGTTGTTCGGCGATGTCGACGTATTCACAGCCGCCGTAGTAGCGCTTGCCCGGGTAACCTTCGGCGTACTTGTTGGTCAGCTGAGAACCCTGAGCCTCCATCACCGCCGGGCTGCAGTAGTTCTCCGACGCGATCAGCTCGATATGCGCTTCCTGCCGATGCTCCTCGGCCTGGATGGCGGCGGTGAGTTCGGGATCAAACTGGGCAAGCGTCTTGGCGTTGGTCCACATGGGCGGTTTCTACTTCGGTGGGCAAAGGGAAAGAACGGGGATCAAAATTAGTGGGCAGCTTCAGCGTTTTGCTGCGAACAATCAGTCAACAACTTCCAGCATCAGGTCCAGCGCGGCACGCGCCGGATTCGCGATGTCCTCGGGCACGCGGATCTGGTTGACGACCTTGCCGGCAACGAGATTGTCGAGCGTCCACGCAAGGTGCTGCGGATCGGTGCGGAACATCGTCGAGCACATGCACACGGTCGGCGACATGAATTCGACTTTCACGCCCAGCGGCTTCATCTCGTCAGCGAGGCGGTTGACGAGGTTCAGCTCGGTGCCGACCAGCCAGTGATCGCCAGCCTTGGAACCGCGCACCGTGCGCAGGATGTATTCGGTGCTGCCGACGAAGTCAGACTTGCTGCAGACCTCCATCGCGTTTTCTGGATGGCTGATGACCTTGCCGCCCGGCACGCGCGAACGGAAGTTGTCGATGTGCGCCGGCTGGAACATCTGGTGCACCGAGC
>JALYJV010000121.1 GCA_030775105.1 Pseudomonadota bacterium
GCTGTGGTTCTTCGCCATTGGGCCGGCGGGCGCGGTGGCGTATCGCATGGCCAGCCGCCTGCCGCGCTACCTGGCCGAAACCACGCCGGATTCTGCTGCCCTGAAAACTGCCGACGTATTGCATGGGGTGCTGGCCTTTGGGCCGGCGCGTGCAACTGCCTTGGTGTACGGCCTCGCCGGCAGCCTTGACGATGCGCTGCAGGCCTGGCGTCGCCTGCGTCACGACGCGGATCTCGACTGGTACATGCAGACCTGGGCGATCCTGGCCGAAGTGCCCACCGCATCGCTCGGCACCGAAGAGCCCGACGGCTCGCCGGTGGTGCCGGCAAGCCTGGAAGCGATGTTGTCGGAAGTCCTGAACATGCAGTGGCGTGCAACGCTGATCATGCTCGCCGGCTTTGCCCTGTTTGCGACCGGCACGCTGCTTTGAATCTGCGTTGGCGGTTCTTTGCGTGCATGGCGTCAGCGTTGGTTGCGGCGGGCGCCAGCGCGCAGCCGACATCACGCATCATCACGCTGGCGCCTCATCTGGCTGAACTGGTTTGCGACGTCGGCCGCTGCGATGCGCTGGTCGGCGTCGCAAAGCACAGCGATATGGAACGGCTGACATCGAAGCCGGTACAGATTGGTGATGCCTTCAACGTCAATCTCGAATCCGTGCTCGCGCTGCGGCCGACACTGGTGTTGGCGTGGACTGGAGGGACACCGCCGCAGCTGATCGAGCGTCTGCGTGCGCTCGGTATCAAGGTCGAAATGGTGCAGGTGCAGAAGCTCGCCGACGTCGCTGATGCGCTGCGGCAGGTCGGTCATGCAGCGGGCTCTGTAGATCAAGGTGAGCGTGCGGCACAGGCCTATCTCAAGCACCTGCAGGCCTTGCAGAAGAACTACCGACAGCGTCCGCGTCTGCGCGTGTTCTACCAGATCGAAACCGCACCGGCATTCAGCATCAATCGCAATAGCCCGATCAGCGAAGTGCTGGATTTGTGTGGGGCGGACAATGTGTTCACCGATCTGCCGACGCTGGCCGCGGCGGTGAGCATGGAGTCGGTGCTGGCGGCGCAGCCACAGGCCGTCGTGTTCAGCGTGCAGGATGGTGCGGATGCAATCGCCGCCTACTGGGCGCGATTGCCCGAACTGGCACCGGCTGATCCACGTTTTCGCCTAGCGGTTGATGGCAATACGCTAACGCGGCAATCGCCCAGTGTGCTGCGCGGGGTTGCCGAGGTTTGTGAAGGACTTGAGCGCATTCGCGCCCAGTTCAAGCCCTGAGATCAGCAGCGCTGCCAGGTGACTTCCGCGCCGTGCGCACGCGCAAAGTGGCGCGCAAACACGAACAGGATGTCGGATAACCGATTGAGATAGCGCAGCGATGCGGCGTTGTGCGCACGCTCGGCGGACGCCGCTCGCGCGACGCGCCAGACGCTGCGCTCAGCGCGTCGGCTGACCGCTCGCGCCAGATGCATCTGCGCGGCGAGCGCACCGCCACCCGGTAGCACGAATTCCTTCAGCGGCGGCAGATCGGCGTTGAAGGTTTCGATCAGGTCGTCGAGCGCGGCCACCTGCGCATCGGTGATCGCCGCATGCCCTGGAATCGCAAGTTCGCCGCCCATGTCGAACAGCCGATGCTGGATCACGCGCAGCGGTTCGGCGAAGCGCGGCATGGGTTGCAGGCTCAGCACGACGCCGATCTGACAATTGAGTTCATCAAGGTCGCCCATCGCGTCGAAGCGTGGATCGGTCTTGGGCAGACGCTCGCCGTTGGCGAGACCTGTGGTGCCACCGTCGCCGGTGCGCGTTGTGATCTTGCTGAGTCGATGTCCCATCGTTACAGCTCCTGATGATGCGCAGGCCCTGTGCCTGTTATGACACGGAGCCTGCACGACAACCCTAGAAACCTTGCGCGATGCCGAGATAGAACGACGCGCCGGCCTGGTTGTAGCCGGACGAGGTCTGATAGTCCTTGTCCAGCACGTTTTCGACGCGCAGATTGACACGTGTCTGCGTTCCGATCTTCACGCCGCCGCCAAGGTTCAACAAGGCGTAGCCGCCGAGTTCACGATCGAAGTCCGGCCGCGATCCGCTGCCGAGCAAGTCCAGGCCAGCATTCCAGCGACCGAACTGACGGTTGAGCCGCAACGCAGCGGTGCGCTTGGCGCGGCGCAGCAGCTGCGTGTCGGTGCTCAGGTCCTTGGGATCCTGCAACAGACCGGTGAGTGTCGCTGTCCAGTCCACGATCGCAATATTCCAGGTCAGTTCGACGCCTTCATTTCTGAACTTGTCGACATTGACCGCCGTGCAGTTGAAATCGGCGTCGCAGAGGACATTGATCAGATCGTCGACCTCGCTGCGGAACACGCGCAGATCGATGCGTTGCGCATCGCCGATGCGTTGTTGCCAACCGAGTTCGAGATTCTGTGCGCTTTCCGGTTTGAGATCCGGATTGCCGCCGAAGCCGAAACGATCGGTTGCATCCGGTGCGCGAAAGCCAGTGCTTGCCGCAGCGACCAGACGACCGTTCCCGGTGACATCAAAGCCGTACTCGAGCGAGCCGTCAACGCGGTCGCCGAAGCCGTCGTAGTCCGCCCAGGTCGCACCGAGCACGGCATGGTGACGGCCGATACCGATCTCGTCCTGCAGGCTTAGCGTCAGGATGTCGCGGGTTTCGTCGGTCTCCGTGCCGAAGCTCAGCGCTTCGACTTCTTCGCGGATCGCGCTGATCGCTGTGGTGAGGCGCTGGTGTTCTCCGCGCCAGACCAGATTGCCGTCGACGCCGGTGCGAACGGTTTCGACGAAATCATCGCTCTGTTGCTGCTTGCTGTCGTCTTCGCCACGGCTGACGCGCAGCGTGCCGGACAGCGCACTGCTGAACGGCAGCGTGACGTCGAGCGCGGCGACCAGGTTGCGGTAATCCTGGGACAGGACGGTACGACTGAAGTCAGGCGCGTAGCCGTAATAGTCCGTCGTGCCGACAGCGTCCCAGACGCGCGCACCGATGCTGGCTTTGCCGATCTTCAGATCGCCGTCGACGTTGAAGCTCGTGCGGTCGTAGCCGGTGTCCTGCGTCTCGCCGGCCAGCGCCGGGTAGCCATCGGTCTGCAGATGTTGCGCCTGCAGGCTGAGGCTGCCCTGTTCGTTGGCCCAGCTGCCGCGCAGGCTGCCGTCATAGCTGCTGTCGCTGCCGCCACGCAGGCTTAGATCAGCACCGGTACTTGCGCTGCCGCGCGTGATGACATTGATCACGCCGCCAATCGCGTCGGAGCCATACAGCGTTGCGCGCGGGCCTTTGACGATCTCGATGCGCTCGATCATGTCCGGTGCAATGTTCTGCACGGCAGCGCCGCCGGAGGTTGCCGGATTGACACGCACGCCATCGATCAGCACCAGCGTGTGGTTCGATTCGCCGCCACGAATGAAGATCGCCGTTTGTGCACCGCTGCCTCCGCTGCGCCCGATCTCGATGCCGGCGTAAAAACGCAGCAACTCGGCCAGATCCAGCGCCTGCGATTGCTCGATCTGTTCGCGGGTCAGCACCAGGATTGGCGCCAGCGTGTTGCCGATTGCGGTCGGCTGGCCGGTGGCGGTCACGATCACCGGGTCCAGCTGTTTTGCCGTCTCTGCAGAAGCGCAGAACGGCGCCGCCACGCAGGCGGCCATCAGTACAATTTTCATGAATGTCTCCAGAACCGCGTCCCCGCGGCAGGCAGATGAAACCCGGCGAATGCCGAGCGCTCACAGGCCGGTCTCCGGGCTTAAGGCGCGTTATCGTTCAGACCTTCCCAGCCGAAGGGCCAGTGGTCTGCCGGTTGATGCCTTTACCGTTGCGGGGGCAGCGTTCGCATTTCACGAACTTCCCGTTTCACCGCGCTCGCGCGCGACACCTGTGTGGCGCGATTGTAGGCAAACCCGAGATGGCTTGCCTTATCATTCGACCCCCTCACAGTCCCCTCATCGGAATCCCTGCAATGGCCAGTCCGCAGTTGAGCGCCGCAATCGAAGCCGCCCGCGCCGCCGCCGGCATCATCCGCAAGGCCTATCGCGGCAATTTCGAGGTCACGATCAAATCCGACGCGACGCCGGTGACGGAAGTCGACGTCGCTGCCGAGCGCGCGATCAAGCAGCTGCTCAGCGAACGCTTTCCGGACTATGGGTTCTACGGCGAAGAGACCGGCAAGACCGAGGCCGACAGCGAGGCGCTGTGGCTGGTCGATCCGATCGACGGCACCAAGGCATTCGTCCGTGGCTATCCGATCTTCTCGGTGCAGATAGCACTGATGCTCAAGGGCGAGCTGGTACTGGGCGTGTCCTGTGCGCCGTGCTGGAACGAAGGCCAGGGCGAGCTGATCTGGGCCGAGCGTGGCTACGGCAGCTGGCGTGGCCTGCTGGACACGCCGATGGACGCTTTCGAGCGCCTGCGCGTGTCGTCGTTCGATCAGCTGAAACACACCACGCTGTCGACCGGCAATCTGGCGACACTGGCGGGATCAAAGCAGTGGGCTGAGTTGGGCCGCATCATTCCGCAGCTGCAGCGCATTCGCGGCTACGGCGATTTTCTGCACTACCACTATCTCGCCGGCGGCACGCTCGATGCGGTCGTCGAATCAGACGTGAACATCCTCGACATTGCTGCGCTCGCGGTGATCGTGCGCGAAGCGGGCGGGCAGTTCACCGATCTGAACGGGCGGGAGCTGACGCTGGAAACGCGCTCTGTGCTGGCGACCAATGGTCGCCTGCATCCGCTGTTCGCCGGTTTGGCGCTTTAGCGCAGGCTGATTACGCGCCAGCCGCGCTCCTCGGCGATTGCACGAAGGCGCGCATCGGGATCGACCGCAACCGCGGTGTCGCCCATTTCCAGCAGCGGCACGTCATTGTGCGAGTCGCTGTAGCAGGTCATGCCGCCGCCGTCGTAGGCGTTGGCCGTCAGCCAGTTCTTCATCCGCTCGACCTTGCCGTGCTGGAAGTTCGCGGTGCCTTCGATCCGGCCGGTGTACTGACCCCCGATGATTTCAGGATCAGTCGCGATCAGGTGCTCGACGCCAAATAGCTGCACGATCGGTTCGGCGACAAAGCGATTGGTCGCGGTAGTGATCAGCAGCACATCGCCCGCCGCGCGATGCTGCGCCAGCAGTTCGCGACTGCCCTTGGCAACGATGGATTCGATGCACTCCCTGATGAATCGCCGTCGCAGGTCGAGCATCAGCTCCAGGCCCTTCTCGACGATCGGTTGCAGCATGAACCCCGCGTACTCGTGGATGTTCAGCGTGCCTTCCTGGTACTCGCGATAGAAGCGGTCGTTCTCGCGCGCGTAATACTGCGGATCGACCGCGCCGTTCTGTACCAGCCAATGGCCCCAGAGGTGATCGCTGTCGCCGGCAAGCAGGGTGTTGTCGAGGTCAAAAACGGCTAGGCGCATGAGCTTTTCGGCAGGGTTTCAGGCGACCCGGATGCGATACGGACGTCGCCCGTGGTGACGGGCCGCGAAGAATATCAGCTGAATTGATGCGTTCTGGGGCGGTTTTCGCTGGCGCCCGGACGCGGCGTGTGGAAAAATCAAATCAATACCTTGCTTCGGTTGTCTGAAGTGATTGATCTGGATGGGTTTCGGCCCAATGTCGGGATCGTGGTCAGCGGCACTGACGGGCGCTTGCTGTGGGCCAAGCGCATCGAGCAGGACGCATGGCAGTTTCCCCAGGGCGGTATCAAGCGTGGCGAATCGCCGCGGGACGCCTTGTTCCGCGAACTCCATGAAGAGCTGGGGTTGCGCCCCGAGCAGGTCGAGCTCGTTGGCGTCACTGCAGGCTGGCTACGTTACCGCCTGCCGGCGCGCTTCATGCGACGCACCCGTGGCCGTATGTGCATCGGCCAGAAACAGAAATGGTTCGCACTGCGTCTGGTCGCGCCGGATACCGCCGTTCATTTCGATGAGTCACCGACGCCCGAGTTCGACGGATGGCGCTGGGTCGACTACTGGCAGCCGGTCGCCGAAGTCGTCGAGTTCAAGCGGGATGTCTACCGCCGGGCGCTCAATGAACTCGCCCCTTTGCTCGGCGTCGAGCCGCGCGAACCCATCCGCCGCAACGCCATCGCCGCCTGATTCTGGGCTATGGAGGTCCCTGAGCAGGGGTCGGATCCCCACGATTGGCCACCAAAGCGATTACTATTGACAATTATTCTCATTGCCATTGTAATTGCGGCATGTACCTATGCATCTGCAAAGCGGTGTCCGAACGCGCAGCGCGGCGCGCGATCCAACAGGATGGCGTGGTTTCGCTGCGTGATCTCACGCGCACGACAGGCCTCGGTACGTGTTGCGGCAAGTGCGTACCTACCGCGCGTGAATTCCTGCAGCAGGAACTTGCCGACAATGCCGCTGGCGCAGCGGCGTGTGCCTCGACGATGGGAAGCTACGCCCAGGTCGCAATGGGCTGAGGTTGTTTCCGTCGCGCTGTTCAGCGCGCGAATCTTCTGCGCTGCGTGTTTATCGCCAATGCGGATTGAGAACTCGACGCATTAGTGCTCTTGTCGTGTTTTCGTCATCACTTTTTGCTGATCCCTATACTCGCAGCCGTACTACACAACGGAGCGGGTTATGCGCGGTGATGCCAAGGTCATTGAGTTCCTCAATCTGGCCATCAAGAACGAACTGACGGCCATCAATCAGTACTTTCTGCACGCTCGCATGCTCAACAACTGGGGCATGAAGCGCCTCGGCAAGCACGAGTACGAGGAGTCGATCGACGAGATGAAGCATGCCGACGCGCTGATTTCGCGCGTGCTGTTTCTCGAAGGCCTGCCGAATCTGCAGGATCTGGGCAAGCTGTACATCGGTGAAGACGTCAAGGAAGTGCTCGAGTGCGATCTGAAGCTGGAGAAGGAAGCGCACCCGTTGTATCAATCCGCGATCGCACACTGTGAAACCGTGCGTGACTACGTGACCCGCGACCTGCTGCTGAAAATCCAGAAGAGCGAAGAAGAGCACATCGACTGGATCGAAGAGCAGCTCGGCCTGATCGAGCGCATGGGCCTGCAGAACTACATCCAGTCGGCGACCGGCGAACTCGGCGGCTCGACCTGATCGTTTCGAAAAGGCATGATGAGCCTGAAGCGCCCCGCATGTCGGGGCGTTTTCTTTTGCATCCTAGAACGGCTTGACGACCACGAAGATCACGATCACCACCATCGCCACAGCAGGGACTTCGTTGGCGATGCGGTAATAGCGGGCGCTCTTGTTGTTGCGCTGCTCGGTAAAGGCGCGCAGCCGGCCTTTGAGCCAGCCGTGGTAGCCGGACAAGGCCAGTACCAGCGTCAGCTTTGCGTGGAACCAGCCCATCTGCAGGTAACCTGGCGTCATCATCAGCAGCGTGATGCCGAACACCCAGGTGCCGATCATGCCGATCGTCGTCAGGGCGTATAGGCGTCGCTCCATGAGACAGAAGCGTTCATGGCCCGCCTGATCGCGGGTGTCCACGTGGTAGACGAACAGGCGCGGCAGATACA
>JALYJV010000122.1 GCA_030775105.1 Pseudomonadota bacterium
TGCGTGCGGCACTTGAGACGAACGGAGGATTCTTGTGACAACTGAATATCCAACAAAGTCCCGTTCGTCTCGAGTGCCCGCGTAGCGGGTGTATCGAGAGACACGCGCGCACGAATGCGCCAATCTCAGCCCCGATCGCGCGCACTCTGCGCGTGCGCCTGCAACCCTTCGACATCCGCAATCGTGCCGGCAATATCCGCCAGCACCTTGGCGCCCGTTGGCGTGCACTCGATCAGGGACGTGCGCTTCTGGAACTCGTAGACACCAAGCGGATTCGAGAAACGCGCGGCGCGTGACGTCGGCAGCACGTGGTTGGGGCCAGCGCAGTAATCACCGAAGGCTTCCGGCGCGTGGCGACCGAGGAACACTGCCCCGGCGTGCCGGATTTTTTTCAGCAGTTCACGCGGCTCGGCGACCGACAGCTCCAGATGCTCGGGTGCGATGCGGTTGGAAACCTGCGCGGCATCGTCGAGATCGCGCGTCTGGATCAGCGCGCCGCGATTCGCTATCGATGCGCTGACGATGTCCTTGCGTGGCAGATCCTGCACGCGACGTGTCATCGCTGCGTGCACGGCGTCGAGATACGCTGCATCCGGCGACAGCAGGATCGCTTCGGAATCCTCGCCGTGCTCGGCCTGCGAGAACAGGTCCATCGCGATCCAGTCCGGACTGGTCAGGCCGTCGCCGATGACGACGATCTCAGAAGGCCCTGCAATAGAATCGATACCGACCTGACCGAACACCAGACGCTTCGCCACAGCGACATAGGCGTTGCCGGGCCCGACGATCTTGTCGACCGGAGGAATCGTCGCCGTACCATAAGCGAGCGCAGCCACCGCCTGCGCACCACCGACGGTAAAGACGCGATCGACACCGGCCAGATGCGCGGCGCCGAGCACGGCCGGATTCAGCACGCCGTCCGGCGCGGGCACAACCATCACGACTTCCAGCACACCGGCAACCTTCGCCGGAATCGCATTCATCAGCACCGATGACGGATACGCCGCCTTGCCGCCCGGCACGTAGAGCCCGACGCGGTCCATCGGCGTGACACCCTGACCGAGCACGTTGCCGTACTCATCGCTGAACGAGAACGGTGCGATCTTCTGATGCTCGGCGTAGGCACGGATGCGTAGCGCGGCCTTTTCGAGCGCCATGCGCAGTGCCGTGGGCAGACTGTCCCAGGCGGCCGCGCACTGCGCCTTCGAGACTTCAAACTCCGCCGCGGATTTGAGGGTGCGCCGGTCGAAGCGATTGGTCAGCTCCACCAGCGCAGCATCCCCGCGCGCGCGCAGGTCGGCAATGATCGCCTCGACCGCCTGGGTGACTTTCGGACTGGTCTCGGGCGCACGATCGAGCAGCGCACCGAGGCGCGCATCGAAATCGGCGTCGCGGGTGCTGAAACGCGCGATCTTCATTACGCGGTCGCCTTCGCGAAACGGGAGATCAGATCCTGCACCGCCGCGTGCTTCATCTTCATCGCCGCCTTGTTAACGACCAGGCGCGCGCTGATCTCTGCGATGGTTTCCAGCTCGACCAGGCCGTTGGCCTTGAGCGTCTTGCCGGTATCGACAAGATCGACAATCAGATCGGCAAGGCCAACCAGCGGCGCCAGTTCCATCGAGCCGTACAGCTTGATCAGCTCGACCTGCTCGCCCTTGGCAGCGAAATGGCGACGCGTGATTTCCGGGTACTTGGTCGCGACGCGGCGGCGACCGGCACCGTTCTGCGCCAGATCCTTCTTCGTCGCAGTCGACAGCCGGCAGCGTGCGATACCGAGATCCAGCGGTTCGTACAGCCCATCGCCACCATGCTCCATCAGCACGTCCTTGCCGGTGATGCCGAGGTCCGCCGCGCCGTACTCGACATAGGTCGGCACGTCAGTCGGACGGATGATCAACAGCGACAGGCCTTTGACATTGGTCGGCACGCGCAGCAGTCGGCCAATGTCGCCCGCCGGCGTGATGCCCATCAGGGCCAGCAGCGGCAGGCTGTCGTCGAGGATGCGGCCCTTGGACAGGGCAATCGTGAGCTGGGTCATGGCGGGTTAAAGCTTAAAGATGCGCGATTGTACCGGCCTCAGCCCTTCTTGCGGTTGTCGCGCAGGTAGATGACCTTCTGCTTGCCATCGGCGGACGAACGCTCGTCGATCTCGAACAGTCCGGTGGCCTGCACCAGCTCGCGGAGCTTCTTGTAGCCATAGTTACGCGAGTCGAAGTCCGGCTTGCGCTTGGCAATCAGGTTGACGACCGACGGCAGCATGGCCCAGCCATCATTGTCGGCATCGTCATCGACCGCCTCGCGCAGCAGGCGCTGCAGTTCGGGATCAGCCGGCGAGGAAGGTTTGCGCTCGGGCTCGACCGCTGGGCTCGGCGGTGTCTGCTTGTCGGGCTTCTTCGCGGCCTTGGTCCTGGCCTTTGCCGGCTTCGCCGCAGCCTCGGCAGGCGGCGTCTTGGCCGCCGCACCACGCAGGACGTCGAGATAGGTGAACTTGTCGCAGGCCGAAACCAGCGACTGCGGCGTCTTGCGCTCGCCGAAGCCGTAGACGTCCTTGCCGGATTCGCGCAGGCGTGAGGCCAAGCGCGTGAAGTCGCTGTCGCTGGTCACGATGCAGAAGGCATCGAAGCGGTCGGTGTAGAGCAGGTCCATCGCATCGATGATCATCGCGCTGTCGGTCGAGTTCTTGCCCGAGGTATAGGCGAACTGCTGCTGCGGCTGGATTGCGGACTGCACCAGCTGTTCCTTCCAACCGCGCAGATTCGGCTGCGTCCAGTCGCCGTAGACGCGCTTGACGCTGGCAACGCCGTACTTGGCGATTTCTGCGAGCAATGCCTGGGCAATCGCCGGCTGCGTGTTGTCGGCGTCAATCAGTACCGCGATACGTGCAGGCTTGGCGCTGGCCATGGTCGACCTCCGGAATGTCCGCTCAGGATACGCGCTTGATGCTCGCTCCCAACTGCGCAAACTTGGCCTCGATGCGCTCATAGCCTCGGTCGAGGTGATAGATACGGTCGATGATCGTCGCGCCGTCGGCCGCCAGCGCCGCGGCAATCAGTGCGGCCGAGGCGCGCAGGTCGGTCGCCATCACCGGCGCCGCGGTCAGGCGCTCGCGGCCGGTGACGATCGCAGTGTGGCCTTCGAGGCGGATGTCGGCGCCGAGGCGCTGCAGTTCCAGCGCATGCTGGAAGCGGTTCTCGAAAATGGTCTCGATGATCACGCCAGTACCTTCGGCGACGCAGTCGAGGGCCATGAACTGCGCCTGCATGTCGGTCGGGAAGCCCGGATGCGGCATGGTGTGGACGTTGACCGATTTCGGCCGCTTGCCCTGCATGTCGAGTTCGATGAAATCCTCGCCGGTGCGGATCAGCGCGCCGGATTGCTGCAGCTTGACCAGCACGGCGTCGAGCAAGCCCGGATCGGTGTGCGTCACGCGAACCTGGCCGCGTGTCATCGCGGCGGCGACGAGAAAGGTGCCGGTCTCGATGCGATCCGGCAGCACGCTGTGCTGCGCGGCCTGCAATTTCTCGACACCTTCGACGACGATCGTCGTCGTGCCCGCGCCGCGGATCTTCGCGCCCATCGCGATGAGGCAGCGCGCGAGATCGACGACTTCCGGTTCACGTGCAGCGTTCTCCAGCAGCGTCGTGCCATCGGCGAGCACGGCCGCCATCATCAGGTTCTCGGTGCCGGTTACGGTCACGGTGTCGAACACGATGCGCGCGCCCTTCAGACGCTTGGCCTTGGCGTGGATGAAGCCGTTCTCGACGCTGATCTGCGCCCCCATCGCCTTGAGTCCCATCAGGTGCAGGTCGACGGGACGCGCGCCAATCGCACAGCCGCCGGGCAAGGACACCTGCGCCTCTCCGCGACGCGCGAGCAGCGGCCCGAGCACGAGGATCGACGCACGCATGGTCTTGACCAGTTCGTACGGCGCGACGTGGGTGTGGATCGGCTGCGCATTGCATTCGACGTGCGAACCGTCCTGCTGCACCTTCACGCCCATCTGCGCAAGCAGCTTGAGCGTGGTCTTGACGTCCTGCAGCTGCGGCACGTTGTCGAGAACCAGCACCTCGTCGGACAGAATCGCGGCGCAGAGGATCGGCAGCGCCGCATTTTTCGCACCCGAAGCGCGCACTTCGCCGGCGATGCAGACGCCGCCCTGGATCTGGAGTTTGTCCATGCTCAGCTTGCCCGCGTCTTCAGACGCAGCGCGTGGATCTCGCGGCCCATTCGTTCGCCGAGCGTCGCATACACCGCGCGATGCTGGGCCAGCATCGGCTGGCCGGCAAAGCTCGCGCAGATCACTTCAGCCTCGAAGTGCTGACCGT
>JALYJV010000123.1 GCA_030775105.1 Pseudomonadota bacterium
GTGCACGGGTCTGCAGGTATTCGAGAATCAGGCTGGAGTCGGGCAGGGCTTCGCCGCGATCGGTGATCAGCGTCGGGATCTTCGATATCGGATTCGCTGCGAGCAGTTCCGATGGCGCGGCGAATGGATCGGTGATGACCTCTTCGACCTGTTCGCTGAGGTTCAGCTCGATCACCGCCACGCGCACCTTGCGCGAGTATGGTGAGGTCTTGTTCATGAATAGACGCATGCGCGAATCCATCTTTGCGTAGAGCAGTGCCCGGATTGTCGCCGGAAACCGCTTGCGCGTGCACCGCACGCCGACAAAAGAAAACCCCCTGGCCGAATCCGGCAGGGGGTTTTCGGCGCCTCGGGGGCAAACTTACTTCGCGCGTTCCGCCAGCTTGTCCAGATAGCGCTCGGCGTCGAGCGCAGCCTGGCAGCCTGTGCCTGCTGACGTGATCGCCTGACGATAGACATGATCCATGACGTCGCCGGCGGCGAACACGCCCGGAATGCTGGTGGCGGTTGCATCGCCGTCGGAGCCGGACTTCACCTTGATGTAGCCGCCCTTCATGTCGAGCTGGCCTTCGAAGATGCCGGTGTTCGGCGTATGACCGATCGCAATGAACACGCCCTTGAGCGTGATCTCTCGCGTCGCGCCAGTCTTCACGTTCTTCACACGCATGCCGGTGACGCCCATCGCATCGCCGAGCACTTCGTCGAGCGTGCTGTCCCAGATGATCTCGACCTTGCCCTCGGCCTGACGCTTGAACAGCTTGTCGTGCAGGATCTTCTCGCCCTTGAGCGAATTGCGGCGATGTACGAGGGTGACCTTGCTCGCGATGTTCGACAGGTACAGCGCTTCTTCAACCGCGGTGTTGCCGCCGCCGATCACCGCGACTTCCTGGTTCTTGTAGAAGAAACCGTCGCAGGTTGCGCAGGCCGACACGCCCTTGCCGCGGAATGCGGTTTCGCTGTCGAGACCGAGATACCGCGCGCTCGCGCCGGTTGTGATGATCAATGCGTCGCAGGTGTACTCACCCTGGTCGCCCTTGAGCAGGAACGGCTTCTGATTGAGGTCGACCGACTGGATGTGGTCATAGATCAGCTTGGTGTCGAAGCGTTCCGCATGCTTTTGCATTCGCGTCATGAGGTCGGGGCCCATCAGGCCTTCGACGTCGCCTGGCCAGTTGTCGACCTCGGTCGTCGTCATCAGCTGACCGCCGACTTCCAGCCCGGTGATCATCGTCGGCCTGAGATTGGCGCGCGCAGCGTAAACCGCCGCGGTGTAGCCGGCCGGGCCAGAACCCAGGATGACGAGGGGCAGATGTTGGGTGCTCATGCAAGTTCTCAGAGTTTTTCTGGGGTAGAGACGTCTGGGGCCGGTTGCCCGGCCCCAGAGTGGTCACTTGGTACCGATGAATTACAGCTTGGCGGCGTTCTTCGCGAGGTAGTCGGCCACGCCTTCGGTCGTCGCCTTCATGCCGGCGTCGCCTTTCTTCCAGCCCGCCGGGCAGACTTCGCCGTGGGCTTCGGTGAACTGCAGCGCGTCGACCAGGCGCAGCGCTTCATCGACGTTGCGGCCCAGCGGCAGGTTGTTGACCGTGGCGCTCTGCACGATACCGGCCTTGTCGATCAGGAACGTGGCGCGGAATGCGACGCTGTCCTGGTGCTCGACGCCGTAGGCGCGGACGATCTCGTGGTTGACATCGGCGACCAGCGGGAACTTGATCGGGCCAATGCCGCCCTTTTCGACCGGCGTGCTGCGCCAGGCGAAGTGCGAGAAATGACTGTCGATCGACACGCCGAGAACCTGCACGCCGCGGGCTTCGAATTCCTTGACGCGATGGTCATGGGCAATGATTTCCGACGGACAGACGAAGGTGAAATCGAGCGGGTAGAAGAACAGCAGAACGTACTTGCCCTTGTAGTCGGACAGCTTGATGTCTGCGAACGTACCATCGCCGAGCACGGCGGTGGCCTTGAAGTCTGGGGCGGGGCGGTTGACCAGTGAGCTCATCGGATTGTCCTTTGGTTGCTTGTACATCAGGTTGTCAGGCGTCTGAAGGAACGGCCGGTTCACTCCAGGAACGGCGGCAATCCTACGAAGGGATAGCCGATAGGTCAAAGCATATTTATTGATAGAGGCAATAGAGTGTGACAATGGCTTACATCGCCGCGGCAGGCTCGAGTGTGTGACAGTCATATCCGCGTGACTATTCCTGCCGATTGTCACAGAGTCGTCATCAGTTGTTCATATCCTGCGCCTGATTTCTAATGAGAGCATGAGCATGCAGGGGAAATTGATCCTTGTTGTTGAAGATGAGGCGCCGATCCGCGAGCTGTTGCGGTTTGCGCTGACCCGTGCCGAATTCAGGGTGATCGATGCCGAGTCCGCCCAGGCCGCACGTCTGCGCATCGCCGACGAGCGGCCCGACCTGATCCTGATGGACTGGATGATGCCGGGCATGTCCGGTGTCGAGCTGACCCGGGAACTCAAGGCCCAGGCCACGACCAAGGACATCCCCGTGATCATGGTCACCGCCCGTGCCGAGGAAGAGGACAAGGTGCGTGGTCTCAATGTCGGTTGCGACGACTATGTCTCCAAGCCGTTTTCGTATCCCGAGCTGATCGCCCGGATCCAGGCCGTGTTGCGGCGCTCGATGCCGGGTGGCGTCGAGGAGCGGGTGACGATCAATGGCCTTGAGGTGGATTCCGCGAGCCAGCGCGTGACAGCGGGCGGCAAGGCGGTCAAGCTCGGGCCGACCGAATATCGCCTGCTGCACTTCTTCGTGAGCCACCCGGAGCGCGTCTACAGCCGCGAACAGGTGCTGGATCGGGTCTGGGGCCAGAATGTCTACGTCGAAGAACGCACGGTCGATGTTCACATCCGCCGACTGCGCAAGGCGCTGGAACCGTTCGGCTACGATGAAATGATCCAGACGGTCCGCGGTTCGGGCTACCGGTTCTCGGACAAGCACTGACGAATGTCGACGCCGCAACTCGCGCAGCCGCCAGCGGTGGGCGAAGCACAGCTGCCGCGAGCTGCGCAGCTTGCGACGCAGGCCGGCGATGACGCTATCCCGCCAGGAACGCGGTGGCGCCTATGGCGCCGCGAGTTGCTGCGTGTGGTCCTGTTTGGTCTTGCGGGAGCTGCCCTCGGCTGGCTGCTGGACTATCCGGTGTCCGGTGCCTGCCTTGCATTGGTTCTGTCC
>JALYJV010000124.1 GCA_030775105.1 Pseudomonadota bacterium
GCGGCCGAGCGGACCGGCCGTGACAACGACGTCATCGAGCCGGGTCGGTGCGTCGGATGGGGGGGCGGTGAGCGTGGCGGTCTGCGCCAGCGACAGCAAGGGGAAGGCTGCCGCGGCGAGCGCGACAGCAGATGGTGCGCAACGGAAATAATACGGGCGCATGCGCGAAGACGCAGCGCCGAAAGCAACAGTGTTCATGGCAATCCTGCAAGCAAGGGCACGCGTGAGCGCGCCAACAGTCGGAAGGGTTTCAGGCCTGACCGAACTGCGCTGGAGGACCGCGAATACGCGCCTGCGCCACCGCAACGGTCTGCAGGACCGGGGTGACGGCAATGAGCGGCGCTTCTGACTTCGGTGCTAGCGGCAGTGCCGCCGGCTTGCCAGCGAGCGCGCCGCTGGCAACACCACTGGCGTGTACGCAGATCTCGCAAGCCTGTTCGAGCTCGATCGCCGGATGCGAATGCGTATGTGCAACCATCAGCCATTGCCCGACCAGCAAGGCCAGGATCAATAGCCACTGTCTGCCGGGCTTGATGCGCATGACGGTGATTGTAGCCTTGAACCGGGCGGCAGTGCTTTACGGGATGTCCGCTGCAGCAAAACGTCCCCATATACCGGGGACGTCCGCTGCAGCCAGGCGAAATGCGCGGCGGGCTACTTCGTCGCGCCGTCCGTCGGTATCGCATCGAGCGGTGATTCGAATGCGATGAACAGCACACAGGGCGCGCCATTGGCGCAGACCGCGGAATGCGGCTTCTTGGCCGGGCCATAGGCATACGAGCCAGTCTTCAGCACTTTCGGCGCTTGGCCCTCGTAGGTCACCGTGAGCTCGCCGGACACCAGCACCATGCGCTCTGCGGAAGTGTGCGAATGATTCGGGATCGTGAAGTTCTCCGGTACCTTGAAGAACACATCCACGTTCGGCTTGGACGGATCGCCGTGCAATACCGCGATCTCGCAGCCCTTGGGGATGAACGGGGGGCAAGGCATCCACTTCAGCGATGAGTCATTGAAGGTGGCCGCCAGCGCGGACTCGGGAACCGCAGCGGCGGGGGAGTTTTCTGCCAGGGCGAGCTGAGCCTGGAGCATCAGCGACGCGTACACAACAAACTGGAAGGGCTTGTTCATGTGACACCTCGGAGGTATGGCACGCAACCGGATCCATTGCGCGCTAGCAAACTACTCCTGTTGCGGCCGGCTGTCGCGGAAGCGAGGCGACCCTGATTCCCGGCCTAACAGGGCGCTGCGCGGCAGTGCATGATCATGGCCGTACCGTCGGCGGCATCGGGCGGCACCACATCATCTTCGGGGGAGATATGCGTCAAGTTCACTGTGCTGCGCGCAACACGCGCACGCTTTTCGGCAGGGTGCTCCTGGCCGGCTTTCTCGCGGTTGCCGCGCCGCTGCAAGCTGGCGAGCAAAACTACGATCGCTACGACGCCAGGGTTTCGATGAGCGACGGCGTCGAGCTGGATGCGTCGCTCTACATTCCCAGGCAGCCCAGCCCCAAGCGCATCCCGCTGATCGTGCGCCAGCATGGTGGTGGCTCAAACAAGGACAGCCCGTACGACGTGCAATATGGCCTCAAGGCTGTTGCAACCAATCACTTCGCGCTGTTGACCTACTCCGCGCGCGGCCACGGAGATTCGGGCGGCCTCTTCGATTTCTTCGGTCCGCGTACGACGCGGGATTTCTCCGAGATGCTCGATTGGGTGGCTGCAAACTACGACGCGAAAATCGATACCAACAATGTCGGTGCTGCCGGGTACTCGCAAGGCGGCGGCGAATCCCTGCTACCGGCGGAGCAAGATGCACGGGTCAAGGCGCTTGCGGTCGGCAACACGTTCTCGGATTTGAACTACGCGCTCAATCCAAACGACGCCTACAAGTTCGCATTCGCTACCGGCATCTTTGTCGGTGCGTATTCCGTCAGCGGCGCACTGGTCGACTACACGCTGGTCGCGCGCTGGGGTGCGCAGCTCAACACCGATACCGAAGACATCCCGTTGCCGCCATTCGCCTCCACGACAGACGATCTCGCGGCGCACTCGCCGCTGACCTATGTCGACGCACTGATCGAGCGCCGCGTGCCGGTGTTCTGGACCAATGCCTGGGAAGATCAGCTGTTTCCGGCCGATCATCCCGAACGAATTCTTTCTCTGCTCGAAGCGCACGACATTCCGGTGCACTACTGGTTTGCGTCCGGTGGGCATGCTGCCGGTCCCAGTTATCTTCCCGAAGAAGAACTGCGCGAACAGGCGATGCTCGATTGGTTTGAGCAATACCTCAATGGCGATGATCGCGGTTTCGGTCGGCGGCCCAAGGTTGACTATTGGCAACGCATCTCCGGTACACCGCGGACCAAAGGCGAGTGGGAGCACTACACCGCGGCGGCCTGGCCGATTCCCGATGCGAAGACGCTCAGCCTGCATCCGCACGCGGATGGTTCACTCGCAAGCGAGCCCGCTGCAGCCTCGGAAACCGCACCGATGATCAACGACTACGTCACGCTCAACGTTGCCAACGACGCGCTGACGTTCGAGATTGCCGCCAATGTGCCCGGACTCAATGACCTCTTGCGGGCCGTGCCGGAGGGCAAGAACCCGCTCGACACCATCACCTACACATCGGCTCCGCTCACCGAACCGCTCAGCGTCGCAGGCGCACCCGAACTCACCATCGTGCAGGATTCGACGCGCCTCGTTGTGCAGCAGTTCGCGGCCAAGGTCTGGGACTTGAGCGACGACGGCGCGCAGTTGATCTGGCGCGGCGCCATCTCCGGGCCGCTGGAAAAGCAGGTGAGTTTCAGGCTCTGGCCCAACGCGCATCGCTTCGAGATCGGTCACCGCATCGTGCTGACGATCTCATCGGTCGATTTCCCGACCTTCAAACCCGACATCGAACCCTGGCGCTCGAATATCCAGTTGGCCGGTACACGCCTCGATCTGCCGGTGCGAAAGGCGACGGTGCAGGCAGCACCATCCAACGACAATTCAGGGGGTGGTTCGATGGCGCAATCGTGGTTACTACTGACCTTGCTGTTGGCCGGGTTCCGAAGTCGTTTCGCTATTCCGCAACGAGTCCCGCTTACTTTTCAGAATCCAGTACAAACCGCTCAAGAGTGAATTCGCAGCCGATAGGTCGGAGCGCTTTGCTGATCAACCAACTGCTGCGTTATCAACCACGCCCGCGCATCCTCCGCATCACGCTCGAACCATGCCTTGGCGCTGCCGAGCACGAAGGTGTAGCCCCAGGCGTCCATGTCGGCAAAGAGCTGGCCGCGGGAGTAGCCGGGGAGCCGGTCAGCGAGCACGCCCTGCAAGTAACAGACGCCGGTTTCTTCGAGGTCGTCACCGCCGGCGTTGGTGTGGACTTCGTCGCGGCGCTGCGGGTCCATGCAGATGAAGTGACAGGCTTCGTGCAGTGCCGAGTGGACCGGCGTATCGCTACGCACGTAGAGCACGTTGCCGATCAGCCCTGCTTCGGTTTCACCCCAGTAGCTGCCGGGGATGGGTTCGTCGTCCGCAACCGTTTCGATCTGCAGGCCGTAGACGGACAGCAGGGTGCGCAAGTGCACCACGCCCAGGCCGGCGACGCTGGGCATGGGCAGTGTCTCGGACTGGGAGGTGGATTTCCTAGTGGCTTCCATGGGGTGTAACGATACAGTCACAGGCAGAGGCGCGGGCATGACCCGGCACATGACAACGAAGATTCGAGGAGAGTAACCGTGATCACCCTACGCAAGCTTCGCGTGCTGCCGCGCGTGAAAAAAGCGGCGCTTGTTGTCGCGACCGTCATCGGCATGGTCGCCTGCGGCAGCAGCGATCCCGTGACCACCGCGGGCAGCAATCCAACGCCGCCGCCGGTGAATCCAGGTGCGCCGGTCGACAACATTTTCATGACGATCGTGCCGCCAGGTGCCAACGGCAACTCGGCCGGCGGCGTCGGTACGCCGGTGCCGGGTGTGCCGCCCCTGAGCTATCCGGCGAACTTCCGCGACCAGCTCGACATGTACGGCAACCTGGCCTACGCCCAGATCGGTCTCAAGGGCCAGACCTGCACGCCGCCGCGCAGCTTCGCCGAACATCAGAAAGCCTCGGACCAGGCCTGCAATTACTTCAAGCCGGCCGAGATCCGCCTCAGCGACGCCGATGCCGTATCGAGCCGCGAGCTGACCGCGCCGAACGGCAAGAAGGTCGTGATCCGCCGCGACGGCTGGGGCATTCCGTACATCGAAGGCGATGATCGTTCGTCGACGCAGTACGGCGTCGGTTTCGCTGCGGCGCAGGATCGCCTGTGGCTGTTCGACGTGCTGCGTCGGGCCGGTCGCGGCCAGGCTTCGGAATTCCTCGGCCCGGCATCGACGACCTACGACCTCGATCTGCAGTTCGGTTCCGCCGGCGGCTACAGCGAGGCCGAGCTGACCTTGATGGTCGAAGCCGCGATCGACAAGATCGGCACCCTCGGCACGGTGTTCCTCGACGACACCAACAACTTCGTCGCCGGCATGAACGCCTACATCGCGTATCTGCAGACGCCGCAAGGCCTGCTCGAGACGCCGCCCGAATACGCGACGCTGGCGCTGCAGGTGCCGCCGGTGTATCCGCCGCGGCCGTTCACGCTCAACGACATCGTCGCCAATGCGGTGCTGATCCAGGCCCAGTTTGGACGCGGCGGCGGCAGCGAGGCCAGCAATCTCGACCTGTTGCAGAAACTTGATGCGAGCTTTACAGCGGGTGCTACTACGATTCCGAAGGCGGCCTGCGATCTGTGGCGCGACCTGCGCCATGCGAATGCGCCGGACACGCCGTACACGACGCAGAAAACATTCCTCACACAGTCGCCGCCGAGCGTCGACGAAACCTGCCCGCAGACCCTGCCAGCCGGTGCGGCGATCTGGGATGTCGGCAGCTTGCGGGGTCGCGAGTTCATCAACCATGGCGGCGCCGGTCTCGGCTTGCCGCTGATTGGGCCACTGCCTGCCGGTCTGTTCGACACGGTCGGCATTGGTATCGGTCCGTTCGCAGCGCCGGCGCAGGACAAGAAGAAGCGCAGCTGGATCGCTGCCGTCG
This sequence comes from Pseudomonadota bacterium, assembly GCA_030775105.1. Classification (GTDB taxonomy): domain Bacteria; phylum Pseudomonadota; class Gammaproteobacteria; order Nevskiales; family Nevskiaceae; genus Solimonas. Next base: position 5,073 of record JALYJV010000124.1, read on the forward strand.
ATGCGCGCCTGCAGGCGCAGACCGTGCTGCCGCCGCTCCGCGCTGCGGCTGGTGAGGGCATCAAGCTCGTCGCGTCGGCGGATCCGACGGTGGCAATGAAGGATGCGATGAACGCGCTCGGCCTGCCGAAGACTTCGTCGAACTGGATCGGCGTCAATGCCGACCAGACCGAGTCCGGTCATCCGATCATCGTCGCAGGCCCGCAGACCAGCTACTTCAATCCGCAGCTGCTGTGGGAGTTCGCGGTCTACTCGAATGGCGGCACGTCGCTTGATCTCGCCGCGCGCGGCATCAGCACCGTCAATCTGCCGTACGTCGTAATCGGTCACGGTCTCGACTTCGGCTGGAGCGCGACGTCGGCCGGCTCGGACCTGATCGATACCCGGGTGTCGGTGATGTGCAACACCGATGGTTCGACGGCATCGCGCGATGACAACGACGGCGATGGCTTCCCCGATGCCGACGGCTACGAGTACAAGGGTCGCTGTGTGCGCTTCTACAAGCGCCTCGACGAATGGGTCGCGACGCCGACGCTGGCGAGCATCGCGCTCGGCGGCCCGACACTGCCGGAGAACGTCAAGCGCTTCGTGCTGCGCACGCACTACGGTCCGGTCACCGCTACGGCGACCGTCAACAGCGCGCCGGTCGCGATCTCCGAGCAGCGCAGCACCTTCAATGGCGATGTCGACACGACGGCGCCGTTCGCGCTGCTGACCACGCAGGGTATGCAGGTCAACGAACGCAAGTTCAAGGAACTGTTCAACAGCATGACCAGCACCTTCAACTGGATCTACAGCGACAGCCGCGATCTCGCGTTCATCCAGTCCGGCCTGTATCCGCTGCGTCATCCGCAGCAGCATCCGGAACTGCCGGTGTGGGGCGATGGCAACTACGAATGGGTCGCCGACCAGAACCTGCCGGAAAACTTCTTCGATCTCCATGGCGGTGACGGCAACGACGGTGCGCTGGCATTCCCGAGCCGTGCGCGACCGCAGGTTCAGGGCGACGCGCTGGACGGGTATTTCGAGTGGCCGGGCTATCTGCCGCTGGAAGCGCATGTGCAGGACACCAACCCGGCGCAGGGCTATCTCGCCAACTGGAACAACTCCGCGGCGCCGGGCTGGTGGGCGGCGGATGCCAACGGTACCTACGGTCCGACCCATCGCATGGCGATGCTGCGTGACCGTCTTGTCGCCTTCAAGGCCAGCGGCCGCAAGCACGACATCGGCACGATGATCGAGGTGATGGGCGACGCCGCGTTCACCGATCTGCGAGGGCAGGAGCTGTTGCCGCGCCTGCTGAGTCTGATGGAGGGGGGTGAACTCACGGACGACCAGCGCGCTGCCGCAGACCTGATGCAGCAGTGGATGGATCGCGGCTCGCACGAATGGATCGACAGCAGCAACGGTCTCGGCAGCATGCGCCGCGACCGCGACGCCGACGGCGCCTACGACCAGCGTGCGCAGGTCGTGCTGATGGATGCCTGGTATCCGCACCTGATCGATGCGCTGATGCCGCAACTCGTTGCGGTGCAAGCCGCCGGTGCGTCAGCGTTGACCGGTCGTTACGACGCGCCGCGCGCACAGGGATCGGCGTATCAGGAAGGCTGGTTCCAGCACATGATCCGCGCTATCGACACGGTGCAGGGCAAACCCGGCGTGACGCCGTATCGCGTGATCAAGTGTGCCGATGGCACCCTGGCTGGATGCCGCGCGGGCGTGCTGACGGCGCTTGACCAGGCGCTCGGCGATCTCGGCGGTCTGTCGAATCAGTCGGCGTGGGACGGTACGCAACTGCGCTACCCCAAGAGCGAAGACTGCGGCGAGGTCGAATCCTGCGACACCGTCGATCACACGTCCTTCAGCTTCATCCCGGTGCCGGCTATCCACTGGACCAACCGGCCGACATTCCAGCAAGCGACCCAGGTCGGCCAGGATCGCAACGGCAACTGATCGTCAGGCAGACAGGTTCCCTCTCCCCGCGTGTGGGGAGAGGGAACCTTCGCGTTGTTTGGTGCATGCTGATCGTCAGCAGTCTGTCATGCTCACGTCACCGATCAGTCACAGGCGCTGACTAAGGTTCCGCCCTTCAGGCCGGATGGTCCGGTCTCGGGGGCGATATGAGCAAGGGCATTTGGGTGCTGGGCGCAGCCTTGTCTGCGATGACGGCTGTCGCGACAGCGGCGGACGAGCCGGTCAGGCTGGACGATCTGACCGTGACCGACAGCGCGGACTACTTCCGCTTCCGCGGCGACAGCGTTTCGCCGCGCCTGATCTACGACGCCAACTACTTCGCGCGCTTCGAGCCGCTGTCGGTCGGCGATATGCTCAAGCAGGTGCCGGGCGTCGCGTTCACCAGCGACGTCGGCGAATACGATGCGCCGAAGCTGCGCGGCATCGGTACCCAGTACACCCAGATCATGATCAACGGTCAGCGCGTCGCTGGCGCCGAGGCCGATCGCGGCGTGTTCGTCGACCGCATTCCGGCGGAGATCGTCGAGCGTATCGAGATCATCCGATCGCCGACCGCCGAGCTCGATTCGCAGGGCGTCGGCGGCACCATCAACATCGTGCTCAAGGATGGCGCGACGCTGCGCGGCGGCCAGTATCGTGCCGGCCTGTTCCGCAGCGGTGACGACACCCTTCGCGGCAGTGGCTATTTGAGTTACGGCGGCCAGGATGGACGCTTCAGCTACCTGGGTTCGCTGAACTACCAGGGCCGCTACAACGCCAAGGACAAGCGCTCGCAGCTGTTCAATCCGGACGGCGAACTGATTGCCTTCTCTCAGGAAGACGATGTCCGCGATTCCAAGGACTTTGCGGGCAATCTGAGCCTGTCGTGGCTGCTCGGCACGGGCGCGACCATGTCGCTCCACGGCTACACGGTGGGTACCGATCGCGACGAGGATCAGCTGTCGCCGGTGTTCGAGGTCGAAGAGGGTGTCGCCGAGCTCGACGCGATCGAATACGAGCACGAGCGCATCAAGGAGAACACCTGGGGTACGGCGCTGCGCTATCAGGACAGCGTTCTCGGCGACGGCACGCTGAGTCTGGTGCTCGACTACAACAAACTGGATCTGGACATCGACAACATCGCCGGCGAAGTCGAGGACGCCGCCGAGCTTGCGCTGGAAACCGAGACCATAGCCACCAGCGATGAGGAAGTCCGCTTCACGCCTTCGCTGACGCTGCCGTTGGGCGCGCACAAGCTGGGCTTCGGTCTGGCGCTCGGCCGCAAGGATCGCCACAGCGCAACGATTGCTGCCGAGTTTGACGAAGACAGCGGCGAATTCGAGGACAACAGCGACATCGACGGGCTGTATGCGATCAAGGAGTCGCGCTACGACGCCTGGGTCCAGGACAGCTGGACGCTGAACGCGCGACACGCGGTCGACTTCGGTGTTCGTGTCGAGCACACCAAGCTCGAGCAGCAGGGCTACGACACCGACGGCAACCGCCGCGATGCCGATGACAACCAGACCGAAGTCAATCAGAATCTTCACTACCGCTGGCTGCTGACGCCGAACGACCAGATCCGCGCCAGTGTTGCGCGCACGCTGCGCCGGCCGGACTTCAACTCACTGGTGCCCTTCCTGGCCGAGGACGACGACGAGTTCTTCATCGGCAATCCCGAACTCAAGGCGGAAAGCGCGATCGGCTACGACATCGGCTTCGAGCATCGCTTTGCCAAGCAGGCAGGCATTCTCGGCGCAAACGTCTTCTACCGCGACGTCAGCGATCTGATCGAGATCGTCGAGATCGAGGACGACGTCGAATCGCCGGGCAACACCGGCGACGGCAAGGTCTACGGCATCGAGCTCGACGCCAGCTTCCCGCTGCAGCTTGTCGGCCTGCCGAACTTCAATGTCTACGGCAACTACAGCTACCAGAAGTCCGAGGTGGCTGATCCGACAACGGGCATCGAGCGCCGCTTCCAGCTGCAGCCGATCTATGTGTTCAATCTCGGCTTCAACCACCGCGTCGCCCAGCGGGTGACCTATGGCGCGAGCTTCCAGCAGCAGGGGCGAGGGCTGGAATTCGCCGCTGACGAGATTGGCAGTGTGCGCTACGACGGCAACCTCGAAGCCTTCATCGAGTATGCATTCAACGATGCACTGGCGATCAAGCTCAACGGCAACAACCTGCTCGATGCGCACAAGGATGAAGTGTTCCGGATCTTCGAGGATGATCTGCCGGAGGGCGCGCTGGAGGAGTTCGAGCGCGAAACCGAAAGCGTCGGCCGCGTCTTCATCGTGACGCTGCGCGGGCGTTTCTAGAAAAACGCTAGGCTGTTGATCTGGACAGGGATGTGAACACGATGCGAGCAAAGCACGCGGTCTTCGGAGTTGCGATTGCCGGCCTGCTGGTCAGCGGCTGCGTGCCGCTGCGCGGTCCGACGGAATCCGGTGCGCAAGGGCAGGCGACGGTCGTTGCCGAAGCGTCGGGCGATCGCCAGCTCGGTGCAACGGCAGTGCTGATCGACGCCGGCGATGGGCGACGCAACCGCATCATCGTCGCCGACGACGATGCCGGCCTGGCTTTCTACGATGCCACCGGCAGGCGCACCGCCAGCCATGCGATCGGCGCGGTTGAAGGTCTTGATCTGCGTGACGGGTTTGCGATCGGCGGCCGCAGCGTGCAGTTGCTGGCGGTTGCCGACGAGAAGGGCCGGCGCCTGGCTTTCTACGGCGTAGACGGCGACAAGCTCGCTGCGCTCGGCTCGCTGAAACTCGATGCAGAACCCAGCGTAGTCTGTCTGCAGCGTGCGACAGGCGATGCCTGGTTCGCGTTTGCCGTCGATGGTGACGGCGGCGTGTCGCAGTGGCAGCTGTACGCCAAGGGTCAGCAGGTCTCGGCGCGACCGGTGCGCAGCTTCAGCGTCGGCGCCGAGGTCGAGGCCTGTGCCGCCGATGATCGTGCTGGCGCGCTGTATCTGATCGAGTCCGACACTGCGGTATGGCGCTATCGCAGCGATCCCGAAGCGGAGATTGCGCGCGTGCCGATCGCGGTGCGTGGACCGGTCGGGCCGCTGGAGTCCCCGCAGGCCTTGGCCCTGGCCGGCGAGGCGACGCTGCTGGTCGATCGCGACGCGGGCGTGCTGCGTGTACTCGATCGCGAAGCGCCGTATACGCAACGTGCGGTCTTGTCGCTCGATCGTCTCGGCATCGGTGAGGCGGGGTCGCTCGCTACCTCGACGCAGGCATTCGCGACCTCATTCCCTGCTGGCGTGCTGGCCTGGATCGATGAGCGCGCGACCGAGGGCGGTGCACGCCTCAAACTTTTCGATCTGCGCAGCCTGCTGGCTGATGCACGGGTTCCGACCGCCGCAGCGGCTCCCGTGCCAATGCTGGCCAGCGTCACCCCAAGCGCCGAAACCC
>JALYJV010000125.1 GCA_030775105.1 Pseudomonadota bacterium
CTTATATGCGTTGTAGCGGACCGGAACGCCGTTTTCATTGGCACCGCATTCAGGCGCAACGTCGTCGGCGCGGTACTGCGGCTTGCCCCGCTCATCCATGGCCACACCTGCCGGATAGGCGCAGTCCGGACTCAGCGTGTCGGTGTAACCGTCCCAGACAATATGGGCTGTCTGACCAAAATTCTTGAGCATGATCAGCAGTGGAAGCAACGAAGGATTCGCGGTGGGGTCCGGCAAATCCTCGATCGTCAGATTCGGGAGCTGCGGTCTCGTGCCGTTATCGACGAAGCGATTGTGATGAATCGAAATGCCTTCGGCGTAATAGTCATATCGCGGGTCACGCGAGCTGTCGAGCAGGTTATAGCCGACTACGACAAGACCGATCGTGTCGTTATTCCGGATCTCGTTCTCGAAGATTTCGACTTGGTCGGTTGCCAATACGATCAGACCGGTCCCACGCGGAACTGCTGCGGCAATCGTGCCTTTGGGTGCGAAGTTCCTGATGTTATTGCCGACAATCTGATTGCGATGGATGCGATTCTTGTCGCCGAAGCGGGTTCGCCCTGGAAGGTCGACCACCAGAAAGCCGCCTGCATTGTCTCGCGCAATGTTGTCATGCATCTCCGAATCGTCGGTATTCTCGAACTCATAGCCCTGGACATTGTGGTAGGCAAGGTTCCGTCGAATGATCACGTCCTGCGATTGGCCGATATAGAAGCCAACGTCAGATGAGCCGATCGATATGCTGTCTTCGACGATCAGGTCCTCCGACAACACCGGGTAGAACGCATAGGCACCATTGCGAGCCCAGCTTTCCATAGACGGGTCGTAGTTCGAATGCTCGGGATCGGCATTGGTCCAGCGAACCTTGATCCGGCGCAGTGTCACGTAGCGTGAATCGCTGACCTTGACACCGTCGCCCGGCATATCCTGGACTGTCAGGTCCTCGATCGTCAGGCCTTCGACATGAGTGGCGAAGATGCCTTCCTTGTTGTTGCTGCTGGCAAACGACAGCACCGTCTTGTTGATGCCTGCGCCGCGGATGGTGACGCCCCGTGTATTCGACAGGATCAGCCCCGTCTGAAATTCGAATGTACCCTCACCAAACTCGATGATGTCGCCTTCACGCGCTTCAAAGAATGCGGTGAGCGCCGAATCCTGGGCCGATGGGCCGGGTTGAATCACAATCTTGCGATCTGCGGCGGGACCACCCGCTCCGCGCCCATCCCCACTCCCGCCGCCGCAGGACTCGAGCGCCAGCACGATTCCCAGTAGCAGAGTTTGAATTGCCAGTTTGATCGTCATGTCTCTTCCCCCAAGCATCGATTCAGAATGCGTGCCGAACGCATCTGCCAATCATTTCACTTGATCCGCTGCGCCTCTGATCGCTCCCAGAACTGCAGATAGGCCTCTGCAGATCGGAAGAGATAAGTCATCGCATCGTCCCCGCCAGGACTGCGCTGCATATCTGCGATGAAATCCGGATAGAGGCCATAGTGCGAAACGCCATCGACATTGAGATCGAAGACACGCTCACCGCTGCGCTGGCGGTCAAACGTCACCCGCCCATCGTAGGACTTGAACGGATAGGTCAGCGGATTGCTGGCGGCGTCTTCACGAGGAGCCGCCTGCTCATGCAGGCCGTTGATGTCGCAGCCCAGGCCGGTGGCCAACCCATCCGTGTTGCCGTGAATTTCGCGATAGACCGTCGCCAGCTGCTGGATGAAATCGATGGTGACAGGAGCAGGTTCGTCCGGCAGGTTCGAAATAATGCCGCCCACTTCGAGAATGCGACGGGTGTCCCTTGAATCACTGACAAATCCCGTGTGTCCGGATAACACGCCAACCCCGCGTGCGGCGGTGATATCGAGAATGCGCTTTCTTGAAAGCGTGCCGCTGTGATCTGTCTCGACCATCATGCCGCGATCAATCATGGCATTGACGAAATAGTCGCCCAATTCCGTCAAACCTCTGGCGTTCTCCACGCAGCCCGTCAACGGCGGCAAAGGTGGGGGCAAGCCGGTTACCTGTGCCAGCACAAATTCGATGATGCCGCGCGTCTCGCTCGAGGCCTCTCCTGGCGCCGTGGCATCGGCCTCTTCGCACGGGACCGTCGCGTACGGGTGGCCCGTCTCCAAGATGTTGCCCCCTTGATACAGGACGTTGAGCGCGGCCTCGTCCGTCAGGCGGGTGCCGCCGAGCGCGTTGTCGAACAAATGAATGGGGAAAATCGCGCGCAGTCCCATCGCAAACCAGCGATCGAGCTCGGCATCGATGTGTTCCCGGGTGCATTCGGGCTGGTCGAGAAATTCCCCACAGTCAAAGATCTTCTCGTTCTCCGTGCCCAGAACGACAGCCATTTTCCCGGACTCGATAACACGACGCGCCTCGACGGGGTCATAGACGATTCGGAAGAACCCTTTGCCAGGCCCGCCTTCCTGCGCGTCGATATAGTCCTGCAGGTCGAGCACAAGCTGGCGCTGCAGGGCGATGCTGTCCATCTCGTTGCAGTCATTTTCCTTCAGTGGCCAGATCAGGCAGATGACCTCGTTGGCGACGAGGTGATTCATCATGAAGCGCAAGCCACCCATCCAGGCGCGTTTCAGCCAGAGGTAGTAAGTCTGGTGATGGGTATTTGAGCCATGCGCAGGCCACGCGCGAAACGTCGGCCAGCCCTGGGTCTCGTGGGGCGGCAGGAAGTTTCGATTCGGATTGACCACGGCGTCCAGTACGTCCAGCGTTCCATTGGGCCCGTGGTCGATTGCGCAATTCTCGAGCGCATGACTGATCCCGAACTTATGAAAGGGACGGCCGTAGCCCAATCGGCCTCCGAGGGCTTCTGAGCCGCCCAGATGCATGTGCGTTTCGGCATAGCCGAACACCGTTCCGTCGGGGTTTCTGCCCTTGAAGGGCGTGCCAACCGCATTGAGCTCTGCTTCAGGAAATACGGCGCAACCGGTATGGGGCACGAAGTCAAACACCGCGCCGCCATCCCCCAGTGCCAGTTGATCGTGAGTCAGCGTGTTGGTGATGTGAAACCCATTTCTGAAATTGCCTTCAAGTTCCTCCACGGTCCATTCGGCACCGTCGCTCGGCGATTCGGTCAGGGCAACACTTCTACCGCCAGACAAGGCGCCTGCGATGACCTGCCCGGTAGCGACAATGCCGCCTCCGCCTTGATTGATTCCGTCCGCCAACAGAACCAAAGGATCGACGATCACTAGAAGATCGCCGATGCCAGAGAGCTGCTGGCCGCCAGCGGTGGTTAGGTCGGCGATTGATCGCGATAGCGGCTCGGCGCTGGAGACAAAATCGAGCCAGTGGGCATTCGAATCGTAGAACGCATACCGCCCCAATCCGGTCGCCTTGAAAAAGAACGGCGTCGCGTCCGAAAGCTGGATTGCACTTGCCGTCACCGTGCCAGCCTGGTTGGCGACGAAGCGGGAGGTCTGGCGGGCCTTGATCGCAAAACACCCATTGGCCATCTCGTACCGGTTCGTCGGAGCGGCACGAGGGATCGGCAGCGACGTTGTGATGGTCGCGTCGGTCTCCGCAGGCGGTGCACTGGAGCTGCAGGCTGACAAGGCGAGTGCAATGCCGATGATAAGAAGATCACGTGCCGACATGAAGAAGATCTCTCGTGAAGATTTGGAATGCGAATGCATGGAGTCGTGCGAACGACTAAGGCGCCGTTCGTGCAACGCCACCGCTACGGACGTGCATCACTGCCGCATCGAGAATCTGAAGCATGGCTTCGCGGTGTTCTCGTTGGCAGCCGATCGACGGGTTGGGTGTGGAGAACAGTCGGCTACCAACATGCTCTATGGCATTGAGCATCGCTTCGATGAACAAAGCTGTCGGGACATCGTTCTTCCCGTCTGTGCGTGCCAAGGTCTGGACCATCTCAATAACCTTGCGCAACGTGACTCCACGCGCCTGCGCGGCAGCAGTTCTGGGTTGGTGCAAGTCTGCGTAAAGAGCCGCAATCATCACGCCCTGGCTCTGCCCCCATTCCAGGTATGCATCGATTCCGCGAAGGAGCAGATCTTCCGGGGCGGCAGGAGATTTCAGCGCGGCGAGGATGGCTTCGACCAGTCGTTGATTCGCAACCTCGACAACGTGCCTTAACACCTGCTCCCGAGAGTCGAACCACCGATAGAAAGTGGGCCGCGATATACCGCCCTCGACGAGAACACGTTCCACCGTAAAGGCCACTTCGCCGCCTTGGGCGTAGACAGTCGCTGCCGCCGCCAATAGCCGCTCTCTTGCGGCCAGGCGCTGCGACTCGCTCTGTCGTGGGCGCCCGCGTTGGGGGCGCGCCATTGGCGCGGTTGCTTTCTTCATGTAACTATTATGTTACATAAAATAATTTCAGGCCGTTGCCCTGAGCTCTGGAGCTGAGAATGTCTGTACAGGCCTTGATGATTGTGGTCGGCAGCCTGCTGCTGTCAGCCTGTGGCGAGAGTGCCGCGCCAACGTCTGCGGTTGCCGGGCAGAACCAGACTCCGGATCCGGTTCCTCCGGCCGCTGCACGGATTTCAGTCGGTGACGAGATGATCAGCGTCGTCACTGGTGATGGGCATGTTGAAATCGATCGCACACCCTTGGCGCTGCGCTTCTATGACCGCCACGGCGCTCTGGTGCTCGGTACGGTCAGCAGCGAAACGCCAACGCCTCTGCTGCCACGACTGCCATTGCCATCACGGGTTCCAGGTGGAGGCCAGGTCATTCCTCAGGCACCTGCCTTGTATGCGCCGCTGACGTTTCTGGTCGGCGTGGCCCCCAGCCTGCAATTTCCCGCCACGTTCTGGATCGGCAATCTCGTGGCATCGACCAGCGTCGGCATTGAATACCGATTGACGAATGTGCGAACGGTTTCGGTTGAGGGCAATGCGCTGAGACTGCGCGTCGCTACCTCGGACCCGAGCGGTCGCGAGGCGGACGTCTTGGTGCAGCCGGCGGAGAACGGCAGCTACTCCGTCTCGGTTCGACTTGATCCGGTCGACCAGAGCGTTGCGTTGATCTCCGCCAGTTTCGATTCAGCGGCTGATGAGGCGTTCCACGGGTTCGGGGGACGGCGCAACAAGCTGGATCAACGCGGCGAGGCCTTCCTCAACTGGGCCGAGGAGTTCAGTCAGACCATCGAGGCCTACGAGAACCTCACCGGCGGATTGCTGGGCGAGGCCTACCAGTTCCCGAGCGGACCCCAAGCCGCCTATTACGTCCAGTCACTGTTCGTTTCCGACCACGGTTACGGATTCCTGCTGGATCGCGACGAGCTTTCGCACTGGCGCATGGCGAGCGACAGGGACGATGCGTGGCGGGTCGAGGTTGCCGGCGCCGAACTCGACTTCCTCGTAACGCCGGGCAATCTGCGCGAGGTCGTCGGCAAGCTGTCCGGCATCAACGGCCGCCATCGCGTCCCGCCGCGCTGGGCATTGGGACCGATGCTGTCCGAGACCATCCAGGAGTTTGCCGACGATAGTGAGAAGTACACAGCCAAGGTCCTCGAAACCCTGGAGCGCATCGAGACCCTGCAGCTGCCGATCACCGCATTTGCCTTCGAGGGCTGGATCGGGACCAAGGACGCTGGCGCGTATGGCGACATCATCGATCGCCTGCGCGCGCGGGGCATCAAGCCACTGACCTATTACCGGGCGTTCGTCGGCCAGCAGGACGATGAACTGGAGGATCACCAGGCCTATGAAGAGGCGATGGCCGAAGGTTATGTCGCAAAGAACGCACTGGGCGCGCCGTATATCTTCGGCTCACCATTGATGGGGCGCGGCCTGGCCGCTTTGGTTGATTTCACGAATCCGGATGCAGTGACATGGTGGAAGGCGCGCATCAAGCGCACCCTCGATGAGGGCGTCGAAGGTTTCATGCAGGACTTCGGCGAGCAGGTGCTGATCGACATGGTCTTTGCAGATGGCAGCACCGGCATCGCGACGCACAACCGCAACGCGACCTTGTATCACCGCGCGACACGCGAAGCCTTCAACGAGTACCAGGCGCAGCATCCGGATCGCGAACCCTGGTTCTTCACCCGATCCGGCTATTCCGGGCGGCATGGATCAGCGCACTACGAGTCGGCCAGCTGGGGCGGTGACAACACCGCCGATTGGAGTCGCGCCTCGGGCATCGGCGCGATGATTCCCGACATGCTCAATCGCGGAATCGGCGGCGCTTATGGCTTTGTCTCTGAAATCGGTGGATACATCGATCTGACTGGCCGCATCGATGCAGAGCTTCTGATTCGCTGGGCTAACCTCTCTTCATTGATGCCGGTGCATCGTCTGCACGGCGGCGCCGTCAACGGAACGCCGATGCCATGGCGTTTCGAGGACCCGCAGGTCGTCGAGCAATATCGGAAAACGATGCTGCGCCACATTGCTGCTCAGCCTTTGATTCTTGATCTCTGGCGCGAAGCGCTCGCCACTGGCATTCCCATCAACCGGCCAATGTGGCTGGAGTACCCGGACGACCCGGAGGCCGCCAAGCAGGATCAGCAGTTCATGCTTGGGAAGGACGTGCTGGTTGCCCCTGTTGTGCAGCCAGGGGTCGATGGTCGCGACGTTTACTTCCCGCAAGGCTGCTGGCAGCACCCAGAGAATGGCGAGCGCATTGAAGGCCCGCAGAATCGCTTCGTCCGGGCAGCGGTCGACGAGTTGCCGTACTTCTTTCGCTGTGGCAGTTGGCCATTCGATGCGCCGCGCGAATAGAGCCGCAGCTAACTTCGTGCGGAATTGCGTTGGCCTCAGTCAACCGGCTCGCGACCGTTCTCCAGCAAGGCAGCGCTGATGAGCGACTGCTACCGGCACCAAGTTGCCCTTCCCCACTGACGATAACGGGCACGCATCTCTGTAGAGGTGCGTAGGTCGGATCGCCTGTGCCGCTCCGACTTGGCGCGGAACTTGCCAGCCAGAAAGCCATGGCCAGGGCAAGAAATCCTGCGAGACCCTCCCCGAACAGGGGGCTGGTACTTACCGCGGGCGGTGCGCGCGGCGCATATCAGGCCGGGGTACTCAAGCGCATCGCCGAACTGCCGAGCCTGCGCGGCAAGACGGCGCCTTTCAGCATCATTACCGGTGCGTCAGCAGGCGCCATCAATGGAGCTGCGCTCGCTTCGTATCACGCCGATTTCACCGAAGCTGCGGACAAACTGGCGAACCTTTGGGCGCAGCTCACCGCTAATGATGTTTACCGCAACGACATCGTCTCTCTTGCCCGCACCGGCAAGAACCTGATGCTCGACATGCTGCTGGGCCGCTTGTCGCGTGACAGTCGCACGCATTCTTTGGTCGGCACCGCGCCGCTTCGGCATTTTCTGGCGAGGCATCTGCCGGTGGACGGGATCGGCCGCGCCATCGACAGCGGTGGCCTGCACGCGATCGGAGTGACCGCCACCGGCTACCACTCCGGCAAGGCGTTCACCTTCGTGCAGGGACGCAAAGGCACGCCGCTGTGGAACAAGAGCCGCAGGGTGGCGCTTGCGACGCGGTTGACGCTCGATCACATTCTCGCATCGGCAGCGATCCCGCTGGTTTTTCCACCCGTGGCACTGTCGGTCGCTTCCGGGTCAACCGCCTACTTCGGGGACGGCGCTCTGCGTCTTACCACGCCGCTGAGCCCAGCAATTCGACTGGGCGCGCAGAAGATATTCGCCATCGGCGTGCGCTGCCATCAGTCAGCGGATTCACTGCTGCGCTCGGAACTGTCCGAGTCCGCCGGCCTCGTCTCCAAGCTCAAGTCTCCGCCGCTGTCGCAGATCTGCGGCGTGTTCATGAACGCAATCTTCCTCGACCACCTCGATGCCGATCTCGACCACCTCAAGCGCATGAACGCACTGGTGGCAGGCAGCAAGCCTGTAATAACGAAGAGCGGCGGCAGCAGCGAACCGATGCATGTCATCGAGCCGCTGGTGGTTTCCCCCTCGGCAGACATCGCGATCATCGCCAAGACCCTCGAACACCGCATGCCGCGAACCCTGCGCCATTTGCTCGACGGCCTCGGTACGCCGGACGCACAAAGCGCCGATCTGACCAGCTTCCTGCTGTTCGATAAGACCTTCACCAGTGAGCTGATCCAGCTGGGCTATCGTGACGCGGCGGAGCGCATCCACGAGATCGAGCACTTCCTGCTCGAATAACTGTCTGTTCGACCGCAGTTGCCAGGGCAAGCTAGCCCGATGAGGTAGTCGCCTACCCGCTCTACCGACGATAACGGCAGAGTGTCGTCACCCTGCCCGACCATTTCAGACTTGCCTGAAGCAGAAAGTCAGGCCAGCGGCTTACTGTTCGCGAAGCGGACTGGAGCCTCCTCTCCTAAGGCACATATCGTGCGTTCTTGACAGCAGTTGAGACCATCTCTGCCAGGATGTTTGGGTCGCGCTGGCGAAGTAGTTGGCCATTGACGAAGAATGTTGGAGTTGAACGCACGCCTGCCGCCTTGAGGTCCGCGAACTCCTGATTGAGAAGCGCATTCAGGGCCTCGACAGATATTTCTGTGCGCGCACGTTCTGTGTCTAGCCCGGCGGTTTTGGCAACTTCCCATGCGCGCTCCGGAGCGGGCGTCCCGTGGTCGGCCCAGATGGGTTGCGCTTCGAGCAGCGCACTTAGCACGGGTTCAAACAGATTCTGCTTGCGCGCAGCCTCCAGGATGCGGATAGCTTCAACCGAGACATCACCGTGAAACGGCACGTAGCGGATCACGAGGCGAACGTCGCCGGCATGGGTGGCTAGGATGTCTTTGACGTATGGGTAAAACGCGCTGCATGCCTCGCACGCCGGATCGAGAAACTCAACGATCGTGACCTGTGCCGAATTGGTGCCAATAACCGGGGAATAAATTCTGGTCAGAGAGCTGGGCTGCTCAGTTCTGACTTCTGGGGGTTGCGCAGGTGATTCCTTGCGCTGCATGAGGAACGCCGATAAAGCGGCAGTTGCAATCGCGGCCAGCACGATGGCAACTATGAACACAGTCCGTCGGGTCATTTAAGGTCTTCGGATGGATGCTGCAGATGAGGGACATCGACAGCTGATCTATCGTAGCAGCAGCTGTGTACCGCCCCGTGCTTAGCAGGCGCAGATTTGCTCCGTTTACGGGGCTGTCCAAAAGCACCTGCAGGCTGCCGCATTTTTCATTTTTTCACCAGCGGGCACAGCTATCGAGAGTGACCCCCTCTTACCGTGATAAGGGCGTGTTGTCGAAAGGCAGGTCACGCGGACACAGCGGTCGTCGCCACGCCCCGCGTCATTGGCTCGGTTGTGCCAAATCCAGCCGGTCACAGAAGTCCGCTATCGAGACACTCAACGCTCCGGTTCAGCATCGGCGCAGCGCCCCGTCCGTTGCAACCGATGGTTGGGCGGCATCTCGGCGCAACATCAACACGCCGATCCAGATAAACCACACAATCTGCCCAAGACCAAAGACCGCGCCCAGCGAGCTGAGTGGTGGCGCAACTGTCAGAACGCCGGCCATACCAATAACAACACCCAAGTAGCTGAGAAACCTCGGGAGTGCACTGGACCGCAGCGCCGCGGCGCTGATGAGAAGAACCCACAAGCCCCCGACTATCTCAACGCCGCCTCCCAGCCCATCCTGGACGGCTCCGATGACTGCCCACACAACGACGGCTTGCCCGACGTCCTGGGAATGAAGTTTCGCGACCGTCTCCAGCCCAACACTTGCGACCATGCCGCTGGAGATGACAAGACCTGCCCAAATGAGACCGAACGAAGTGGCGATGGGCATCAACGCACCTTTGATTGTGTTGAACCGCTCGTGCAGAGCAATCGTCAACACGACCAAAACCACGCCGAAAAATACATAGATGAATATGGTCCAGGTCTGGAAGATGACCTTTCTGTCCAGGACGAAGGCCAGCTTCTGCGCTTGGCTCCAACTCTCGGTGTTTCCCGGGTTGAGCAGCGTGGCAATGACAGCGAAACCGATGATATAGGCCAACGCCTCGACGAGCGCTGCGACGCCCCCTACCTTCTGCAAGGTGATCATTTGCGATTCATCTCCAGCGTTCCATCGATTGTAAGGCGAGAAGTCCGGCGATTCCGGGCGTTCGGGAAGTAACTCTTCATCTGCAATGACGCCCAACGAGGCTATAGAAAAAACGTCATAGACGCGCTGCATGAATCCGCCGACGAGTGGGTCAGCGTTCTGGATCGGATAGCGCGATATGACGTCACGATGTGTCACTCCTGATGCGGTGGTCTTTCGTGGCGATACTGCGGTCTATCGTGCGATCCAAGCCATTCCTCAAACGGCTGATAGTTCTGAGTCATGGCACATTACCCAAGCGCAGGCGCGCCGTCGTTTGCAATGGCAGTGTCACACTGTCGCCCTACTTTTCCGGTGCTGCTGCGAGGGCCGGCAGAAGAACTGTTGGGGGAGTCATGGATCGTCGCACGTTTCTGCGGGGAATCGGTTGGGTATCAGGCAGCGCGCTGCTTCCGCTGTTGACAAGCTGCGATAGCTCCGAGGTGTTGTCCGGAGGGACGGACGGCAATGACATATCGGCGGAGTTTCTGCACGGCGTCGCCAGCGGCGACCCACTTGCCGACCGCGTAATCTTGTGGACTCGCGTTACGCCGGAGCGCAATGCGCCGGTGCGGGTTCGCTATCGCGTCGCGCGAGATCCGCTGTTGGCTGAAGTGTTAATAGACGCTTACGTTATCACTGACGAGTCGCGCGATTTCACCGTGAAAGTAGATGCCGCTGGCCTGCAGGCCGCTACAACGTACTACTACCAATTCGAGACGGGCTCGCTGCGATCACCGATAGGACGCACCAAGACACTTCCGGTAGGGGCCGTTGAACGTCTGCGCTTCGCGTTCACTTCTTGCTCGAATTATCCGGCTGGCTACTTTAGCGCCTACCGCCACATGGCGGCGCGCACTGACCTCGACGCCGTGTTCCATCTTGGCGACTACCTTTACGAAGGCGGTGGTGGTGGGGTGGACGGCCGTGACCACAGCAAGGGAGCAGAGATCGTCACACTTGACGACTACCGAGCACGCCACGCGCAATACCGGGGCGATCAGGATCTTCAGGCGATGACGCGTCAGCATCCGATGATCTGCGTCTGGGACGACCACGAATCCACCAACGATTCTTGGAACGGCGGCGCGCAAAACCACCAGCCCGACACCGAAGGTGATTGGTTCGAGCGCAAGTCGGTATCGATCCAGGCTTACTTCGAATGGTTGCCGATCCGGCTCGTCGATCCCGCCGATACGCAGCGCATCTGGCGGCAGTTCGTCTTCGGCGACCTCGTTGACCTGATGATGCTGGACACGCGGCTCTATGGCCGTGAAGAGCAAGTTCCGCAGGCCGTTATCGGGGAGGTCAACGATCCGAACCGTCAACTGCTGGGCGACCGTCAGCAGGATTGGCTCTCGGCGCGTCTGGTCGAATCTGCGGCGCGCTGGAAGCTACTTGGCCAGCAGATCATGTTCGGCCAGCTGCGCCTGCTGACATTGCCGCAGGTCGATCTGCTCGGCGTCGAGCTGGTGGACGAACTCCTTGCGATCAACGCGGACCAGTGGGACGGCTATCCCGCCGCGCGGCAGCGGGTGTTCGATGCAATCGACGCCGGCCAGGTCCAGAATCTGGTTGTACTCACAGGCGATATCCATACGTCTTGGGGCATCGACCTGTTCCGCGACCCGGGCGAACTCGCGAACCTGCTCGCGAACACCATCGGCGATCCACTGGATCTGGGTCTAATCAAGGCCGACGGCGTGGAATTCGTGTCGCCGTCGGTTACCTCGTCGGGATTCCCGGATGGCACCACACCGCTGGTGCGCGCCGTGTTCGGTCTCACCGACCCGCATGTTAAGTATTTCGACGGCGAGCGTCACGGCTACGTGCTGCTCGATATCACGCACGATCGCTGCCAGGGAGAATGGTGGTACGTCGATAGCATCATCGACCCGCAAGCCGCTGAGTCCTTCGGGCATGCGCGGTACACGCTTTCCGGCGAGAGTCGGCTGCGCGAAGCTGCAGAACCGAGCACCCCAAGGCTGGAGGCTCCGCCACCGGCACCTGGATTGACACTGAAATTGGGGACCATCCGTTGATTGCCGTCCAGGCAGATGAGGCGGGGACTCGAAATCCGCGTGTCGGCGTGCTCGTTGGGGAGTTGAAAGCTCGGGTTTCCCTCAGGTTACAGTCCGCCAGATACTCGAACGTCTCCCGACTGCTTTCATCGACCCGTCACGACTGCGTCATAAGCTCCGCCGTTTGATGGGGAGCCACCGATGTCCAGCTACGCCGGCGCACCGAAGCGCGCATTGTCGATTGTTGTCGCCGTACTCCTCAGCCTGAGCGCCTGCGGCAGCTCTGTGCCGCTCGCCAGCCTTGTACCGACGCCAACCCCCGGCGTTGATGAACCTGCAGCCCCGGTCATTCGCTGCGCACCACCGCTGGCCGATGGCTCGGCGCAGCTGGTGCGGGCGGATTGCATTGCACCGGCGATGGAACACGCGTCATGACGCGCATGGACCGTCGCGGTTTTCTGAAGCTCGCCGGCAGCACCGCCGGTGCGGCGACGCTGTTGCCGCAGATCCTGCGCGAGGCGCTGGCTATTCCGGCGGGAATGCGTACCGGCACGATCATGGATGTCGAGCATGTCGTGATCCTGATGCAGGAGAACCGCAGCTTTGATCATTACTTCGGCACGCTGCGTGGCGTGCGCGGTTTCGGTGATCGCTTCACGGTGCCGCAGCCGGACGGCCGCAAGGTCTGGCAGCAGCGCAACCTGCGTGGCGAGATCATCACCTCGTATCACCTCGACAGCACGGTCGGAAACGCACAGCGCGTCGACGGCACGCCACATGGGTGGGCCGATTCCGTGCCGGCCTGGAACAAGGGCCGCTTCGGTACCTGGCCGACGTTCAAGGAAAACCAGTCGATGGGCTACTACCGCGAGGCCGAGCTGCCGTTCCAGTTCGCGCTCGCCGACAGCTTCACGATCTGCGATGCCTATCATTGCAGCTATCAGGGCAATACCAATCCAAACCGCCTGTTCATGTTCACCGGCTGGAACGATCCGCTAGCCACCGGCGGCGGCCCACGCCTGTACAACGACAACGACGATCTCGGTCCTTCCGCCGATGGCTTCACCTGGACGACCTACGCCGAGCGCTTGGAGGTGGCCGGCGTCAGCTGGAAGGTCTACCAGGACATGGACGACAACTTCACC